>JAYUHI010000146.1:0-2211 GCA_043767095.1 Bacteroidota bacterium | reverse complement strand
CTGCACAAGGTTGAAATCAAAGACCGCTATGATTTGCTGCTGGAAAAAATGGGGATCAATGGTTCGAGTGCGGGTAAACTGAATTCGGTGAAGGCGCCTATGCCCGGGCTAATTGTGAAAGTAAATGTTTCCGTTGGTGATACCGTAAAGCCGGGTGATGCCCTGCTCGTGCTCGAAGCCATGAAGATGGAAAACATGATCAAGGCCTCAACCGAAGCGAAGGTGTCACAAGTAAAAGTTAAAAAGGGAGACAGTGTGGAAAAGGGCCAAGTGTTAATAGAATTTCAAGTATGATTTTAAAGACTTTATTGAATCTCAGGACCAACCCTGACAGGGTTTTAAGAACCCTGTCAGGGTTTGCAGAATCGATAGAAATTTCCAACAGTCAAAAGTTAGAATTTCAAGTATGATTAAGTACAACTCATTCACCCTCGATAATGGATTAAAGGTCTTCGTCCATGAAGATACCACTGTTCAAATAGCGGTGATGAATATTTTGTATGATGTAGGCTCACGCGATGAAAATCCTGAGCGCACCGGCTTCGCGCACTTGTTTGAACATCTCATGTTTGGAGGCTCGGCCAACATTCCCAATTACGATACGCCCCTTCAACTGGCGGGCGGAGAGAACAACGCCTTCACCAACACCGACATCACCAATTATTATTTGACGGTACCGGCTACCAATTTGGAAACCGGTTTTTGGCTGGAGAGCGATCGCATGCTTTCGCTTGCGTTCAATCCAAATGTGCTGGAGGTGCAACGCAAAGTGGTGATTGAAGAATTCAAGCAACGTTACCTCAATCAGCCTTACGGAGATGTGTGGTTAAAATTGCGGCCACTGGCTTATCAGGTTCATCCGTATCAGTGGGCAACCATTGGGAAAGACATCAGCCATATTGAACAGGCCACGATGGATGATGTGAAGGATTTTTTCTTCCAGCATTACTTGCCGAACAAAGCCATTCTGGTAGTAGCCGGCAATGTTAAACTGGACGAAGTAAAACGACTTTCTGAAAAATGGTTTGGCCCGATTCCATCCCGTCCGGTGGCTTCACGCGCTTTGCCTGAAGAACCTGCTCAAAAACAGAAAAGAGTACAAACCGTTGAAGCGAAGGTACCCGCGAATGCGATTTATAAAACCTGGCACATGCCAGGGCGCAATCACAACGATTATTATGCGGCTGATCTGTCCAGCGATATTTTAAGCCGGGGGCACAGCAGCCGGTTGTATCAGCAACTCGTGAAGGAGAAAGAAATATTTACTTCGATTTCTTCCTTTGTCACCGGCCAGGCCGATCCGGGATTGCTGGTAGTGAGTGGCCGGATCAAGCCGGGCATAGCTATGGAAACTGCGGAATATGAAGTGGACGAAATCATTCAGCAATTCATTAATGATGGCCCCACGGAGGAAGAACTCGAAAAAGTAAAGAACCAATCAGAGTCCTCCATAGAATTCGGGAATGTAGAAGTGATGAACCGTGCCATGAACCTGGCGTACTCGGCCTGGCTGGGCGATCCTAATTTAATCAACACCGAATTGGAAAGTATTCGCAGTGTTTCGCAGGAGGATATTAAGAGAGTGTCGGCTGAGATTTTGAGGGAGGAGAATGCGAGTGTGTTGTATTATAAATCCAATCAATCGTCCTAATGAAACTCCGCGTAGGCCTCGGCTTTGATGTTCACCCTCTTGAACCTGGAAAAGATTTGTGGCTGGGCGGAATTAAAATTCCTTCTGAGAAAGGTGCTGTTGGCCACTCCGATGCGGACGTGTTGATCCACGCCATTTGCGATGCCTTGCTGGGCGCGGCCAACCTGCGCGATATTGGTTTTCATTTTTCCAACCAAGACCCTCGCTGGAAAAATGCCGACAGCAAAATTTTTCTCAAGGAAGTAATGAGGATGCTCGCAGAGAAAAACTGGAAAGTGGAAAACGTGGATTGCACCGTATGCCTGGAGGAGCCGAAGATAAACCCGCACGTAGCGGAGATGAAAAAAATATTAGCTGCTGTCATGAATATTTCCGAAGACGATATTTCCATCAAAGCCACTACCTCTGAAAAACTTGGTTATGTTGGCCGTGGCGAAGGGGTAAATGCCATGGCCGTGGTATTGATTGTCAGGGATTAGCTGGCATTGAGATTGAATCGTGAGTTATTGCCTTTCTCCATGAACTCCGTGCTCTCTGTGCGAAATGGGGCAGTGAAAAGT
>JAYUHI010000145.1:0-5272 GCA_043767095.1 Bacteroidota bacterium | reverse complement strand
AGGTATTAAAGATGGCGTTTAGAATTTTTTCCGACAATGACCTTCGTCAGGCAATCACCATGAGGCAAGCCGTTCATGCTATGGAAGATGCGTTTGTATCCATCCATACCAAAAAAATCATGGCTCCCCTTCGCACGGTCATTGCCACTGAGAAGCAAAACGGCCAGGCGCTCTTCATGCCGTCATACAGTGCTGATTGGGGGCTTTTCGGACTAAAAATGGTTTCTGTTTTTCCTGAAAACGGAGCTAAGGGCCTGCTGAGCATTCAAGGGAAAGTATTGGTGATGGATGCGGACACGGGAGAGCCGTTAATGTTAACCGATGCTTCTTACCTCACTGCATTACGAACGGGGGCCGCATCGGGCCTTGCCACTTCCTTGCTGGCCAATCCATCGTCAAGAGTACTTGCAGTTTTCGGGACCGGTGGACAGGCCATGTTACAGGCTGAGGGAGTGCTGTCTGTGCTGTCCGTTGAAAAAATTTTGGTGAAAGGCACTTCGCTACAGAAAGAAAACGAATGGTGTTCGGAGGTTGAGAAGAAGTTCAACATTCCAACCGTTCCCATTACCAACCCCAACCAACTGGCTGAGGCGGATGTGATTTGCACAGCCACCAGTTCTATGAAGCCAGTTTTTGCTCACCGTCATCTGAAACCCGGAGTGCACATCAACGCTATCGGGTCATTTAAGAAAACCATGCAGGAGGTTCCCGGTGAAACCGTGAAAGAGGCCCTCCTGATTGTTGACCAGGTTGAAGCGGCACTGGAAGAAGCGGGAGATGTTGCAATACCCTTACAAGAAGGATTGATTGACGCGGGGCATATCCATGCTGAGCTGGGCGAAATTATTTTAATGAAAAAGCCAGGCCGAACCAGACCGGATCAAATCACGCTCTTTAAATCAGTGGGGCATGCAGCACAAGATTTGGCGATTGCGAAGTTGATGCTGGGAAAATAACTTCGTTAAAAAAGAAATCGTCAATCAAAAAAATAAGGCGCCCCCACCCGGGTAGGAGCGCCTTATCATTCATTTAATGATCCCTGATTACTTGCCTACTGAATCAGCAGGGGCAGCAGTCTGGGTAGTGTCAGCGGGAGCGGCAGTCTGGGTGGTTACAGTGTCTTGGCCATCACCTGAAGTCTGCTCAGTTTTGCCTCCGCAAGAAGCCATAGCAACTGACAAAGCAACAACGAACATGAATTTGAATGTGTTTTTCATATGAAAAGGTTTAAAATGTGCCTTCATACACGGATTGGAAGAAGGTCACCCAGTCTTTCAAAAAAAAATGTCCACAGTCAACTGTCCACAGTCAACTGTCCACTGACGAGACTTGTTGACCGTGGACTGTGGACTTTATTTCCCGTTACCAATAACTCCCTACGAAGGGTTACCTTCGCAGCACTTTTGTATAAAACCGACCTTTCAGCATCGTGGCTTATTATTTTGATGAACTGATTGTTTCAGAAATCAGGAAGAAAAATGATGTGGCGCTCAAGGAGCTCTATAAAACGCACTACCCCATGATCGTGCATTTGGTGTGCTCCAACAGCGGCACCGAGCAGGAGGCAAAAGACATTTACCAGGAGGCCATGATAGCTTTCTATGAGCGTGTGCAGCAGCCGGCTTTCACGCTCACCTGTAAAATAAAAACGTATTTATATGCTGTTTGCAGGCGGTTATGGCTAAAGAAATTGGCTGAGAAAAAACGGTTCTATGGCAGTATTGATGATGCAGAACCTTTTTCGGGAGTGGATGATGAATTGGAGGAGATAAATGAAAAAGAAAGGCGCCTAAACCGGATTGGCAATTCCCTAGATGGGTTAGGCGAGCCGTGCCGGAGCATCATTGAGGATTTTTACATGCGCGAACTTTCCATGGAGGAAATCAGCGCTAAGTTTGGTTATACCAATGCCGATAATGCCAAGAACCAAAAGTATAAATGCCTGCAACGATTGAAGAAATTATTTTTTGTGGATTATAAAGAACAGTAGCCGTCAAGAACACTCTAAGTGGACAGACGACTCAAACAGTTAAAGAACATAGTCATGGAAAAGGAGTTGAATGAGTTGATTGACCTGTATGTGAAGGGACAGCTTAGCCCGGAAGAAAGGAAAGAGCTGGAGGAAAAAGTAAGGCAAAGCGAAACATTCCGTAAAATAGTGGAAGACCATGTAGAATTGGTTGATGCTATGGTGGAGTATGGCAGGCACATGGAATTGAAAAAATCGCTGGAAAAAATTCACAGTGAAACTAGCGCCTCAATAAAACCCGCAGAAAAGAAGCCAGTTCTCCTGATGAAGTATTGGCCGCACACGGCTGTGGCAGCTTCTGTGGCCATCGTTAGCATTGTCGGAACTATTCTAATTACCAATTCTATGAACTCCGCGCAGGAGGCACAGTTCAAAGAGTTGCGCGGAAATGTTAACCAAATAGCTAAGACCCAAAAAATACTGGAGAAAGATATTGCCGAGACTAAGAAAAAAGGGAAAGGCTTTCAAGGCAATTATACAGGAACATGCTTCTTAATTTCGAAGAACGGTTATTTAGTTACCAGTTATCACGTGGTGAAAGGCGCTGACTCCGTAAACATTGAGAATGAAAAGTTTGGAACGATAAAAGCAAATGTTCTCTACAACGACCCGGCCAATGATGTATCGATTTTAAAGATTGATACAGCCCTGTGGTCTTTGCCTTTTACCATTGAGAAAGCTGAAGCTAACCTGGCCGAAGGTGTTTATACGCTTGGCTTCCCGCGCGAAGATGTGGTTTTCGGGGAAGGCTCAATCAGCGCACTGACAGGTTACAAACAAAACCCAAATTCTTACCAGGTTTCGGTTCCGGTGAATCCCGGAAACAGTGGCGGGCCGT
Organism: Bacteroidota bacterium; assembly: GCA_043767095.1. Taxonomy (GTDB): domain Bacteria; phylum Bacteroidota; class Bacteroidia; order Cytophagales; family Cyclobacteriaceae; genus ELB16-189. The sequence goes on along the minus strand of JAYUHI010000145.1, from coordinate 2,405 downwards.
TGCTCAATAACAAAGGCGATTTGGTTGGAATGATCAGTGGTCTTCAAACAGAAACATCGGGCGCTGCATTCGCCATCAAATCATCGGTGTTACTGGATATTGTTGCCGGTGATTCGCTTAAAAAAACAATTACCCTTCCTAAACAAAACTCCATCAAAAATGCCAGCCGTGTTGGGCAAGTCAGGCAATGGAAAGATTATGTTTTTATGGTGAGGGTGTTTAAGAATTAGAGGGAGGCAGAAAATAATCTAAGCCACCAAGGCCGCTTCCACTTTCATCTTATAACCCAATTGCGCCATCAACTGTTCACAATCTTCCCAAAGCAGTCCAAAGTTGTTAACATCGGCAACGCCAAGTTTTCCCAATACGTTTCTGATTTCGCTCTCACTGCCTGGCTCGAAACCGCCTGCCATAAGAGCGTTTTCAGACCAATCTACTAATTGAGAAAGGCTAAGCTGATGGCTCATATAAGCCAATATCTGCCTGGCAATATACTGTTTGGTTACTATCATGATATAATTTTTAAGTGCCCTTTATCAACAGGAAATTTTTCATGCCTTTCAATCATTACGCCCTGTCCATCAAAAATCTCTTGCCAAAATGCTGTGGTCTTTTTGCTTCCGTTTTGCAACATTCATTATCCCAAAGATAAAAAATTGCAAGGACACTAATCTTCGTTTGGGGTCTAATCGGAATTAGAATCATCAACCCCTTGCTCAAAATCTCTTGTCATTCCAAAATCCTTTTTGCTCCTTTGAATCCGATTTCAAGTGAAAAAAGCCTTTTCCATATTGCTGTTGCTGATCTTCCTGTTCAACCTGGGCGGGTATTACCTGTTTTTTTGGGGCTTGAAGGTGCAGGCCAATCAGGAACTTTCGGTGAAATTAGATTTGGGAGATTACAACGAAAACGAAACCTTCGAAATAAAAATCCCCATCACGCTCCCTTATCCATTACAGACCAGCGATTACGAAAGACAATCAGGGCAGTTTGTTTACAAGCAGGAGCATTACCAGTTGGTTAAGCAGAAGTACGAGAACGATACGCTCACCATTGTTTGCGTGAAGGACTTTCAAAACAAACACCTGGCCAACGTGATGGATTCGTTTAGTGAGGCCTCGGGCAATCAACCGATAAAGGATGGATCACTTAACATTCCGGTGAAAATTTTTCAGGAATATGTAACCAGTCGATCATCCGCATTCAATGAAACACAAGGCTGGTCGCAGGAAATTAAGCACACCCCTTATTTAAATACTTACACCAGGGTTACTTTAGTAACTATCTCACCTCCTCCCTGGGCGTAATCTTCTCTCTTTTTGTTACCTCCACGATTGACGGGTATCAATCATGAGCCATTTTTTATTTGATGGCGCATTACCATTTACTTCCATTGTTTCCTAAACGATCAACTATTCAAGTATGAAAATACCATTACGATTTATAATACCTGTTCTTTTAACAGGCTCCCTTCAAGCACAAACCACAACCGATGGCCTGATGATGGGTAAAGGCAATTTTTGCACCGGCATTATGGCCTCACATAATCAGTGGACTAATTACTGGGAAGGAACCCTGAAGCGCGACAATAAAAATCTCGGCACCATCTCCACCAACAGCATCATGTGGTTTGGTAACTATGGCGTGTCGGATAAGATGAACATCATTGTGGCCGTTCCCTATGTTATGACCAGGTCGAGCGGCAGAACATTTCACAGCATGAAAGGCGTGCAGGATTTATCGGTGGCCGTGAAGTATAAACTTTTTCAGGCTTCGCTTGACAGTGCCAAATTCAGGGCCTTTGTGGTGGGTTCTTTTGGAATTCCATTAACCAACTACACGCCAGATTACCTTCCCCTTTCCATTGGATTGGCCAGCAAGCAGGCAACAGGCAGGTTGAATTTGAATTATTTTATGAAAGCCGGCCTTTACCTGAATGGCTCCATTGGCTATACCTTTAGAAGTAACGTGGAGTTAGACAGACCATCTTACTATACTGACGGCCAAATCTATTTCACTAATCAGGTGGATATGCCCAACGTGCTCGACTTCTCTTTTAGTGTGGGATATATCAAGCACGGACTGGAAACCAAATTGTCGTATATGCAGCAAAACACACAAGGCGGTGGCGACATCCGCAGGCAAGATATGCCCTTTGTTTCGAACCAGATGAATTACTCTAATGCAGAGTTGCTGTTGATGTATTATTTACCGAAGCCAAAATACTTTGCCGTGCGTGGCTCATACAGCTATACTGTTGCCGGCCGCAACGTAGGCCAATCATCAACATTGTTGGCGGGGATACTTTATACTTTTCACTTTTCTAAAAGCAAATAATCATGAGAGCATATAAATTTTTTTCTGTAATAATGGTTTCCCTGATGTTGTATGTTTCAGGATGCCAG
>JAYUHI010000144.1:0-2218 GCA_043767095.1 Bacteroidota bacterium | reverse complement strand
ATTTTTTGATGTACGGACATACTATACTTTTTCAGGATTTTGTTAAGGCTTATTCAAAATCGATCGGAGTTCCTCGTTACACCTTTATTAAATCCATAGCTAACCTCGCGGGCATTCAGGAGCTTCGCAGAACAGTTAAATTCATCCAGCATGGAAATTACAATGAGAACCTGGCACTCTTTGATTTTGACCTCGCACAGAAAGTATTCCATATCTATAAATCTACTTTAGAAGATGAAATCAAAAATATAGATGAACTGAATTACAACCTTGCCCTTCTCCATAAACACCAGGGCGCTACTTTGGATAAGATGATGAGGGATGGAATTTACCCGTTCAGTCAAAAATCAATTGACAGCCTGTTTTCAATAGCCTTCGAATATTATTCAAAACTCCCAGTCGATTTTTTGGAGCACAAAGTTGAGGTTTACATTTCTCCAGCATTATCAGAAAAGGAGAAGCGTGTGTTGAAACGCAGAGATGTTTTTATTTATCCCGATCATTTCAAAGTGTGTGAGCCCTTCACCTATGCAGGTGACTTCCGGTATTATGGAGATGCCTTTTTCCGGTACATTATTCAGCATGATTTATTCACAAGGTTTTACCAGAATCAAGCTGATTATCAATTATTGATAACATGGGTGAACTCTTACTTTGAGATGTTTGGTATTTTGTCCGGGATCGGCTTTTGGAACCGGTCAGCATTAGATTACACTCCGCTCCCACAAACCTCTTTAGTTTCGTTGGACTCGATACTCAATCGCTCCGGTTATGTGGATGTGCTTGACGATGCCTGGATCAATCTCAAACTGATGAAAGATTATTTTGAAGCAGGCGACACAGCCAGGGCATTTGAGCGAGTTAAGAAATTAAAGTTTCTTGCGTTCAAAAAACCCTATGATTCAGAAAACAAACCTTTTCAAAATATGGCGTTGGCTGTTGCCAAAGAATTAGCTATCCATGGGAAGCGGAATGAAGCCATGGGTATTGTAGCGCAATTCTCGAACACAAAAAACAAAGTAATGGGCTATTCCAAACTGGCCGCTTTCACTAAAATGAACGGCTTTGAAGTCGAATCTAAAATTTATTTTGACTCCGCTTTGGCAGCCTTGGACCGCGTAAAATTTTTCAGGGCTAATTTCGGAAACCTTGGATTTGATTATCGCACGGGGCTGGTAGAAATGTTAACCCTAATAGATGATGGTAGCAGCAGAACCAAAGCCGGTGCACATATAAGCTCCATGGCATTTGCTTCCAAAGTGAGTGGTGTATTGGCGAGGGTGCGTACATATGGAAGAATGGGTCAGTATTTTGATGCCCGTGCTTCCATTCCCGAACTGGCCAATCCGGAAGACCAACTTAGATGCATCATGGCCCTATTGTATGTTGAGGTGCTGAAGCGTGCCGGTGATACTGAAACGGAATGGTCTAAATTTGACAAGGACCTTCTTGAATGGGTAAATTTCACCGAGTTTTTATACGATCTTTTTGAAAATTAAAAAATGAAACTCAATCAGGTACTCCAATCCATTTTCATTGCCCTTGCATTGGTGGGCATTTTTGCCATGATGGCACAAAACGGTTATGGCTATACCGTGATGGGCACAGCTTGTTTTGGGCTTGCTCTTTTGTATTTCGCTCAGGCCGGTTGGAGTTTGTTTGATGTATTTTCAAGCATCGAGAAGAAAGATATTTTAGGCATTGCGGAATTATTTCTGCTGGCCCTCTTGCTCACGCTCTTTGGCTTCCGGGCTTTTTATATTCGCCCGCCTTTTATTGATTTCATTTTTATCTTTGTCTGTGGCTTATTAATGACCACCTATTATTTTATCGGTTCCGGGATTTTTGCCACGTCCAAAAAAGAAAACTCTGGATTGGCCAAGGAGATTGTTTTCTTCTATTCATCCATCCTATTTTTTCTGTTGTCGTTGGGCGTCAGAAATATTAGCCCCACTTGGAGCGTTGTAATTGGAGGGGTTGCATTTTTAGCTTCTGTTCCCTTTTTGATTTCAGTGTTACGGCAAAAAAAATATGAACACTCCGGTAAAACCATTTCCATTTTCCAATTGATTGCCGGCTCTAAAAACAAAGCCGGTCTCTTGTTCCTGTTCTTTATCTCTTCCGCCTTATATACCGGCCTGGCCGCTATTGATATTATTCCAGCAATAGAAAATGCTTCAAAGCCCCGTACATATATCGAACTGATCAACAACGCAGA
>JAYUHI010000143.1:0-5283 GCA_043767095.1 Bacteroidota bacterium | reverse complement strand
CTTACGGTGCGTAACCGGTTAAGTGTACTTAATCCATTTGATTCAAAAAATTATTTTGAAGAATTCAATATTGTTCCGGCCGGTCTGATGGACAAACTTCGGCAAGGAAAAGTGAACATCGTTAATTGGCACGCATTGGCCTGGGACACCGAAGAAAGAATAGCCAAAAAGAAAACCATCGACAAACGCGGAGCAAAAAGTGATGAAGCCTATGTGCGTGAAGTATTGGGCGACATGGCCTCGGCAACCAACCTGGTCGTGATCAATGATGAAGCGCACCACGCTTGGCGGGTTAACCCCGACTTTAAAGGAAAGAAGGAAACGAAAGAACTGGTAGAAGAAGCCACCGTTTGGGTTGGCGGGTTAGACAGAATCCAGCGGGCACGAGGTATCATAAAATGCTTCGATCTTTCGGCCACACCATTTGCACCGTCTGGAAAAAAAGCTTCCGAAGAAGCGCTGTTTCCGTGGATCGTTAGCGATTTTGGATTGAACGATGCCATTGAAGCAGGTCTTGTAAAAACTCCGCGAGTAGTAATACGCGATGATGGCAACGTTGATAAAAATCTTAAATCCAGACTCTACCATATTTATACTGACCTGACGGTTAAAGCCGATATTAATCGAAAGGCAGAAGAAACCGATCCATTGCCAGACTTGATCAAAAACGCTTATCTCTTATTGGGCAAGGATTGGAAAGCAACGAAGGATGATTGGGAAAAAGCAGGCCATACCATTCCGCCCGTTATGATTACAGTGGCCAACACCACTTTCACTTCGTCACGGATAAACTATAGTTTTGAAAAAGACAGTTGGGGGTTTTCACTTCTTGGTCTCGGTGATTTGAACAATCCTGATAAACTTCTTCAAATTGATAGCAGCATTGTCAATAAAGTGGAGAGTGGTGAGTTTGGAGAAATAGAACCGGAAGATCCCACAATTCAGGAAGATGAGAATAGCGATAACGAAGAGCCGAAGGAAAAGAAAAAAACAAAGAAAGACTTAGCCTTTGAACTTCGCAAAAAAGTTGACACGGTTGGAAAACAAGGCGAACCTGGGGAACAAATCCAAAATGTGATTTCGGTTGGAATGCTTAGTGAAGGTTGGGATGCAAAAACGGTGACCCACATTATGGGACTACGTGCATTTAGCAGTCAGCTACTTTGTGAACAGGTTGTAGGCCGCGGGTTAAGAAGAACTTCTTATGATGTTGAGCCGGACGGGCTTTTTGAGGCAGAGTATGTGAATATATTTGGTGTACCATTCACTTTCTTACCTCATGAAGGAGGAGCAGACGGGCCACCACCGCCACCACCGCCACCGAAAACCAAAATCGAGGCAGTAAAAGAAAAAGTACAACACGAAATCATAATTCCCAATGTTATTCGGATCGACCACATCTATAAACCAGAATTAACAATCGATTTGGCTAAAGTAAAGACTTTGGAACTGGATCCTTATGATTCTATAACTGAAACCGTGTTGGCCGCCATCGTAGCAGGAAAACCAAACCCCGCAGCGCTTTCAGAAATTGATCTTAAAGAAATTGCGGAGAAGTTCAGGATACAGTCTATTATTTTCAGGGTAGCCACAACCATTTACAATTCTGTGAAAAAACCAGATTGGAAAGGAAGCAAAGAAATGTTTTTGCCTCAATTGATTTCCATCGTTGAGAAGTTTATCAATTCGCCTAAACTTCAAATAAAAAATCCTGTTTTCAACAGCGATGAAAGTCGAAAACGAATTTTGATCATGCTGAACATGAACAAAGTAATTCAACATATCTCGAATGAAATCCGAGCGGTCAATTCTTCTCACCTAACCCCGGTATTTGACAAGGAACATCCTATCCGGTCAACTTCAGATTTGAGAACATGGTACACAAGCAGACCATGTGAGAACTTCTCAAAGTCACATGTCAATTTTACAGTTGTTGATAGCAAGTGGGAATTTTTAGAGGCCAAAACAATAAACGATAGTGACTTAGTAAATTCATTTGTGAAGAATGACCATTTAGGCTTTGCCATTTTGTACAATCACCAAGGCGTAATCCGAAAATATTTCCCTGACTTTATTGTAAGGTTAACCAATGGCGAGTTTCTAATTTTGGAAACAAAAGGTCAGGATAGTGAGCAGAATAAAACAAAACACGCTTTCCTGAGTGAATGGTGCAAGGGAATTAACCAGCACAATGGGTTTGGAAAATGGCATTGGGCAGTTTCGTATAACCCGAATGATTTAATGGAAATAATTCAAAACACGGTAACTAAGGAATGAGCAACATAAAACTATTTGAGACGAAAAGAATCCGTTCATCTTGGAATGAAGAAGACGAAAAATGGTATTTCGCTATCGCAGATGTAGTGGCTGTTATAACAGATAGTCCGAATCCTCAAGTGTATTGGCGGGTATTCAAAAAGCGACTTAAGGACGAGGGCAATGAAACCGTTACAAATTGTAACGCTTTGAAAATGGAAGCCCCGGACGGTAAGATGCGTCTAACGGATGTAGGTGATACAGAACAACTTCTAAGACTAATTCAATCAATTCCCTCGCCTAAAGCCGAACCATTTAAGCAATGGTTAGCTAGCTAGAGTAGGATATGAAAGAATTGAAGAAACCGAAGACCCGGAATTGAGTTTTGACCGGGCAATGGAAACCTATCTAGCTAAAGGCTACACCAAAGATTGGATAAACCAAAGAGCTAAAAAGTATTGAAGTGCGAAAGGATTTGACCGATGAATGGGAAAAGCGAGGGCTAAGGAAGGGGATGGACTTTGCCATTCTTACCGACATTATCACCGTTGGATCATTGCCGAAGGTGGACATTCCAATGCCGGCCATCCTTCCATTGAATAATTGAAAGGGTGATTGAATAATCCCCTGGTTAAAATTCTTATGATCAAGTATCCCGACAGAAGCTGTGGCTGGCGGGCTAACAGCCGATGAGTCTGGCTGCCACGGCTGCCCGAAAATGGGCAACCCCAAATTCAGAAAAAATAAAAAGGCAAGAATTGTTTTTAGTCCCTTCACTTCTAAAATCAAAAATCGAAATTCTATATTCTTCATTCAGATTTTTTTATTCACAACGACACCCCCCGCTTCCACGGAATAAAATCATCCTGCCCCAATTGTACTGCTTTGGGAATGATCTCGCCACTCGCGGCTTTTATGCAGTACTCCAGAATCTCGTCTGCCGATTCTTCAATGGTTTTTTCCCCGGTAATGATTGGCCCTGCGTCAATGTCAATGATGTCGGGCATGCGGTTTTTAAGTGCCGTGTTGGTGGAAATTTTTATGGTGGGACAAACCACATTGCCTGTGGGCGTACCTAAACCTGTGGTGAACAGAATAAGCGTGGCACCACTGGCAGCTTTTCCAGTGGTCGCTTCCACATCGTTGCCTGGTGTGCAAACCAAATTCAATCCGGGTTTTACTGATTTCTCCGTGTAGTTCAAAACATCCGTTACAGGTGAAGTACCGCCCTTCCTTGCCGCCCCTGCCGATTTCATGGCATCGGTAATTAATCCATCGCGAATATTTCCAGGAGATGGATTCATGTGCATGCCACTGCCAACGGCTTTGGCTTTTTCATTGTATGACTTCATCAGGTGCGTAAACTTGTCAGCTAATTCTGGTGTGACACACCGGTCAACCAAATCTTGTTCCGCGCCAAAGAGTTCGGGAAACTCGGCCAATAAAACAGAACCGCCAAGCGCAGAAAGCAAATCGGCTGTGTGGCCAACAGCAGGGTTGGCGGAGATTCCGGAGAACCCATCCGATCCTCCGCACTTCACACCAATACAAAGTTGGCTAAGAGGCGCTGGCTTTCGCCCGATTTTATTTATTTCCTGCAGCCCGATAAACGTTTGCCTGATGGCTTGCCCCAACAAATTATCTTCTGTTCCTTTTTCCTGATGTTCAAAAATATAAAGCGGCTTATCGAAGGAAGGGTTTCGTTTTTTCAGGAAGTCTTTGAATTGTTTCACTTGCAAATGCTGACAGCCTAAACTCAACACAGTAACACCTCCAACATTCGGATGGTCGGCATAGGCAGCCAGTAACTGACCGAGCGTATCTGAATCATCACGCGAGCAACCGCAGCCGCCTTCGTGCGTGAGGAATTTAACTCCATCAACATTTGCAAAGACGCGTTCCGTAGAAATTGTCTCCTCCTTATTCAAAATCGTATCAAGCGAAAGTGAATTTATATCTCCTCCCTTTTTCAATTCTTCAATAATTGTGGAGGTCATTTTTTTGTACTTGTGCGTGGAGCCATAGCCGAGCTGAGTGGTGAGGGCCTCTTTGATCAGCTCCAAATTTCTGTTCTCACAAAACACCATGGGAATAAAGAGCCAATAGTTGGCGGTGCCCACCCGGCCATCGCTGCGGTGGTAGCCGTTGAAGGTGCGGTTCTTCCATCGGTCAACATTGGGTGGAGTCCAGGTAACGGTTTTCGATTTCTTATAATTTTCATTCGAAGCATGCACCATGTTGTGCGTGTGTATCAACTCGCCCTGCCGGATGGCTTGAATACATTTGCCAATCAGCACGCCATACATAACTACCTCATCGCCTTTTGCAAGGGGGTGGATTGGAAATTTATGCTTTGCCCTTACATCCGAGGCAAGTGAAAAAGACAGAGAATTATGTTCGATGGTTTCACCTTTTTGTAAATCTGTCAGAGCAACGAGCACATTATCCTGAGGATGAATTTGAAGGAATTTTTTTGGCATGAATCAAAGGTAGGCATTCGGGATAAAAAAAATCCTCCAGGTTTCCAACGGTGTACAACAGTTTTGTAGGAGCAGGCAAAAGTTTCACAAAGAACTCAAAGAAGTCACAAAGGCCTCAAAGCTGGAGTTCTTGGTGTTCGTTGTGGTTCGTTGTAACCTTTGTGACCTCTTAGTTTACAATGCAAAACTGGTACACCCGTTTCCAAAACCCTGGAAGTCAAAGTCAAAATTAATCAGCTTAATTCTCCTTTTTCTTCTCCGTTATCTCCATCGGCAATTCGGGTATCCGGCTCCACTCCTGCATCGAGCCATCATAAAGTTTTGCCGGGTAGCCCAGGATTCGAGCAGAGAGATAAACCACGCTGGCCGTTTGCCCGATAAAGCAATACGTCACCACTTCCTTTTTCTTATCGGGCACAACAGGGTTGAAATAATTTTGGAGTTGATCCACAGGTTTGAAGATATTGGTTTCACTAACCAAATCCATGTAAGGGATATTCTTTGCTCCGGCAATGTGCCCATCGCGAGGGTTGCCAGTTGGGTCGCC
>JAYUHI010000142.1:0-2220 GCA_043767095.1 Bacteroidota bacterium | reverse complement strand
AAGTCGATTACACGAATACTATTCCATGTTTGAAACGTCAATACTTTAGTAAACTCATGAGATAGCTGAACACTTTCACCCCAGCCAACCATATCATATGCAAAAACAACAGCGCCCATTTTGGCGAATGAGGCGCAACGGGTTTGCATGTCTTTAGTAAAGCGGCCATAATCTTTTGGATCATCGAAGTGCCCATGTGGACAAAGAATTACAGCTTGTGATTTGCTTTTCAAATTTCCGGTAGGCCTGTAAAGATTTCCGGTTACGAAAAAGCCGGGCAGACTTTCAAAGACAACGGATTCTACAGTATAGCCATCCAATATTTTTTTGTTTCGGAATTTGGGATTCAACGGAGTCCTCGCGGGAAACACTTCCATCTCCATTCCTTTTTTGATTTGGGCTTTTATACTGTCTGCGTGGCTTTGCCAATCTTTGAGAGAGGTCATCCGCTTCAGAAGGTTGCTTAGTTTATCCGCTCCTTGTTTTTCTGTGTAGTATTCTCCCTGGCATAGCTCAGTAGACTGGGCTGATGCCAATGAACTCGTTAAAACAAGAGAAAGTAAAAACATCGACCGCTTTACCTTATTATTCATATTGGTTTATTTATAGTGATGTGTTGCTGTGACTATTTAAAATTTTGGATTATCCTCAATAATTCTTTCTGGATTTTCTCCTCGGCATTTGTCTCCATAAAACTGCTGCGCGCCCGCCAGGTTTCATAACCTCCTCTTTCCATTTCATGAGCCGGAGGGATGTATCCGCCATACGCGTTCGCGAGACATATTGTAAAATAGCGGTTGTTCGAAATACTTTTTTTTAGCAGAAGCCCAGTTTCAGCAAAGAATTCTCCACCAAGTGCACCTATAATGAGGTTGCCTATTTTTATGGCTTGCACAGGGGAAACAGCAGTGTCAGGGTATTCATTCAGCAATAACTGTTCGCGGGCATAAATGCGATTTATACTCTCCTCATTAATCTCGAGGTTGTTAAAATCTTTTTCAACAAATGTTTTGGTGGCTGCTTTTAGCTCCTCACGGGAAGGCTTTCTAACTGCCAGTTCCAGTTCTTGATACTGAACTGCGATAGTTGGATTGGTTTGCCATTGCACATTGGGTAAACATTCAAAAACTTTTTGAGCCAATGCTTCGCCTATCAATTTTGTTTTGGCATAGTCTTCTTTGGGGAAGCGATCAGGATTCATGAAGTCCCAGATGTTTACGTCACCACTGGTTCCGTTGCTCATGATGCCCACAAAATCTTCTGCCGAATTCAGTTTTTCTTTTATCTGTCTTGAAAATTCACCAAAAAAATCTGCCGTAACGGAATCGACATGCCAATCTGCAACATAATGCAGTGAGTAGTTTCCCAACACAGCAATCCACTGCTCATCAATTCCTTTTATTGCAAGAAAACTTAAACCAGGATCCGTTGGAGCTGCAGGCCCTTCAATTAAATGTTCAGCACCAAAGGGGTTTGTTTTCACCTGATCAGTTTTTCCACTGACCGGATTTTTTGCTTTGTAACCTTCTTTCATAAGGTATCTTCTGCAAAGAACGTAGTCAGGTACATCCACTGAACCCGCAGCTATTTTAGCCGGTTTCAGTTTCTCTTTCGCTAATTGTACGGCTTGCACGATTAAACCGGGAAGTTTATTCCGGTAGGTGATATCAACGGCTCCACCCAGTAATCCAACTACATCTCCGGATGCATGATTATGATTGCTGGCCAGAAGAATTTTTTCAGGATGAATTCCAACTTGCTTTTGTATCTGCACCTTTATATCATCCATGAAGTCGGTACCCATGATGCAGATATCTACAATGACGATAGCAATCGTTTCATTATCATCCCTGCATACCAAAGCCTTTGCACAAAGGGGATCATGGATAAAGCGGGCATAATGCGACACAAAGTCAACGCCAAGAATAGTGCCCATCGCGGGCGTGATATCTACACTAGCAGCACCGGCATAAAAATGGTTGACATTCTTCATCTATATTTCCAAACGGCCAACGGTGTGCCGAGAGGTGGCGTAATTTTTACTATGGCAGTTCCAATCTGAAGTTGACCATAGCTGGTCAATATTAACAATACCAATATACTCAGATTGAACAGAGTCTTTGACCACTTGGATGTTTTACCTTTCATGGTCTTGGATGGTTTCATATTCCTCGTTATTTATTTTCCTATTGAGATTCTTCGGTTGTGCCTCCCTCAGAA
>JAYUHI010000141.1:0-2224 GCA_043767095.1 Bacteroidota bacterium | reverse complement strand
AATCTGTAATTGTCTCATTTGGTTTCAGTTTGGTTTGACTGAAACAAAGGTAACAATTAATTATTTATACTGCATTACTTATGTCGCTATGTATAGTGAGCTTTGTAGTCCCAGAGATTGAAATTCAGATAAACTAACAATCAAAGAGTCCATTGTTTTTGTTTGTTGTTGGTTTATCATATTATATAGGTTGTACTGATTGTTAGGCCATTCATTCCACAGAGCGTAATAATAGATCAAACTATTCTGAAGATCCCTTGTCCCCCTTGTGTTTGTCAAGGTTCCGAGGTGATGGAACTCATATTTACCATACAAATGTTCCATTTGAGTTTGATGTATACTTGCCTTGTGACATCCTCCCATTAGTAAGATCAATATGAATATCTTTATTCTCGTCATCATTTTAAGCATAACCGCCAACATTGAAATAATGATACTCCTTGATGATTTTAATGCAATCTAAAAAACTGTGCATGAACGGCTAGCTGTTCCAATTTTCACCTCACCCCCGACCCCTCTCCAAAATGGAGAGGGGAGGGGTGCTTTTACAACGGCACAAATAAACAAAAGAGGGCACCCCCTTTCCGCCTCGGAGAGGGGTCGAGGGTGAGGTCAAGCACGAGTTCATTTGAGGTGAGGCTCATTAATAAACTACGGTTATCAATTCGCCCACATAGGCAGGCTTCTCTTCCCCCTCCAACTCCATCTTACAATCTATGAAAATTTTTACACCGCCCGTAATAGTTTCCACGTTGGCAATCTTGCCCGTCATTCGAATCCGGCTTCCCGATTTAACTGCTACCGGAAAGCGAGCCTTGTTTAAACCGTAATTAATGGAGGTAGTGGCTCCTTCAACTTCAATCAATTCAAATAGAAATTTAGCGGCAAGCGATAAAGTAAGATAGCCATGCGCAATTGTTTTGCCACCGGGCATTTGAGTTTTGGCACGCTCAACATCTACATGAATCCATTGAGTATCCAGTGTGGCGTGGGCAAATTCGTTGATCATTGCCTGGGTGATGGTTAGCCAGTCACTTACGGCCAACGATTGCCCGACATATTTTTTTATATCTGCGAGTTTAATCTTCAAGGGTTTGGGTACTATGCCTTGGTTCGTGTCGACACGAACCAAGGCAATGTGGTCGACACGAACCAGGGCTTCCTGATGCATCAGTTCACTCACTTTCACCACCGCCTTCCCGATTACTTTTCGATCCATCAAATCCTGAAGCGCTTGTGCTCCTTCATCCAATGAATAAACTTTATGGATGTGCTGTTTTATTTTTCCGGATTTCATCCAGCCAACCAGCTCTGAAAAATTTTGCAGGCTTTGTTGAGGCTCACGTTCGGCAAAACTTCCCCAGAATACACCCATGATCGAACAGCCTTTTAATAAAGGAAGGTTTGCTGGAAATTGCGGAATCTCACCCGAGGTAAATCCAACAACCAAATATCTTCCTTTCCACGCAATGGAACGCAGCGCCTGATCGGCCAACTTTCCGCCTACGGCATCATACACTACATCCACTCCTTTGTCCTGAGTGATTTCTTTTATCCGCGCCCGTAAATCTTCTTCTGAATAATTGATAACATGGTCAGCGCCTTTTTCCTGACAGACTTTTAATTTCTCAACTGATGAAGCTGCGGCAATCACAGTGGCCCCCATTACTTTGCCCAGTTCAACGGCAGCCAGTCCCACACCTCCGGCTGCACCTAAAATTAAAAGCGTTTCTCCCGGTTTAAGCTGAGCGCGATCTTTTAAGGCGTGATACGAAGTTCCGTAGGTGTATAGTGTGCTCGCCCCGTTGACGAAATCCCTGCCTGTCCGGCAGGCAGGCATTCCCGGAGGCAATGGAAAAACACGGTTAGCTTTTACAACCACCTGTTCAGCAAAGCCTCCCCATCCGCAAAGAGCGACTACTTTATTTCCCACATTCAGGTGCTTTACTTTTTCACCAATTGATTCTATAACTCCCGAAACCTCACCACCGGGTGAGAATGGTAAAGTGGGTTTGAATTGATATTTATTTTGGATGATGAGCAGATCGGGGAAGTTAACCCCGCAGGCAAAGACCTTGATTACTACTTCATCGGCAGCGGGAGTAGGAGAAGGGATTTCAGCAAGGGTCAGTGAACCGGGCAGGCCATGTGACGTGCAGAGCAGGGCTTTCATGATGTGAAATCAGAATGGCAATTCGGCTACTTCATTTTCATCCATCGTCTT
>JAYUHI010000140.1:0-2230 GCA_043767095.1 Bacteroidota bacterium | reverse complement strand
ATCAGGTGTCAGCCTGAGCCTGTCGAAGGCTAATTTAAACCCAGAGAGAGGTTTCGACAAGCTCAACCTGACAAGCAAAGTACTTTTTAGTCAGCCCCGTTCAGCATATTGATTTGTCATCTACAAACATAGGACTCCGCTGGAGTCGGGTTCAATTGATAATCCCGATAGGGATTAAATCTTTTTAGATCGGATTATAATAATAAAACGACCCCGTAGGGGTCGAATGTTTATTTTGCCAAAACGCGACAATTTGAAGTATACCTTACAGTTTGGATGCATCTCGCTAACTGCGGATTACCAATATAGTGAGGAGTAATTTTTCCATTATCTTTATATGCGTGATTAGCCGGGTAACCATATTATTTTCACTCCTCTTTATTCAATCGATCGTAGCCATCAGCCAAAACACGGACGAGATAAGGAAAAGTATTTTCTTTGGCGGAGGCAGTTATGAGATAGATGAGTTACAAGTAAAAGAACTTTCGGACTGGCTCGACTCCATTCCTAACCTGTTGGATAAATACGAAATAGAAATCATCAGCCATACGGACCCGATAGGAGGCAAGCAGTTTAATGAATGGCTATCGGAAATGAGAAGTGAAGCTGTTTTCAATATTCTGATCGATAAATCTATCCCTGATAAAATGATTCACATTAAAGACTGGGCTTTTGAAAATCCGGTCTATGCCAATGATAGTTTTGAAGGGATGGTGATGAACCGGAGGGTTGATGTGATTGTGAGGCCCCTGGTGTTTTAACAAATCACAAGTCGACAGTCCACGGTCGACTGTCGACCGTGGACGATGGACTACACCCCTCACCATCCGGTTCCGAACACCTTTTTTCGCCACCGGACGGCCAATCCGAAACCATTTGCCTAAATCGACCGTCTAACAGCTAATTCCTGCTGGCATTATAATTGGCAATCCGGCAGTGATTTGACTCAATTGCCCAAAAACTAATCCCACATACCCAAACAAATTATGATCAAACTTCAGGATATCGACAAGTATGTGGACACCCGCTTTCAGCGAACCTTCATTCTAAAGGGGGTTGACTTAGAAGTGAACCAGGGCGAATTCCTCACCATCATGGGGCCGAGCGGGGCAGGTAAGAGCACATTGATGAACATCATTGGCATGCTCGATGAACCTTCGGCAGGTGAATACTTTTTCTTCGATGAGCCGGTGCACAAAATGAAAGAGCGGCAGAAATCCGAAATGCACAAGAACTATATTGGTTTCATTTTTCAAGCGTATCATTTGATTGATGAGTTAACAGTTTACGAAAACATTGAGACTCCTTTACTATATAAAGGAGTAAATGGGAGCCAACGCAAAAGCATGGTGGCAGAAATGCTCGATCGCTTTAATATGGTGGCCAAGAAAGATTTGTTCCCTGAGCAACTCAGCGGAGGCCAGCAGCAATTGGTGGGCATCGCCCGGGCAATAGTGGGCCAGCCCAAATTATTATTGGCCGATGAACCCACGGGAAATCTGCACTCCGACCAGGGCAAACAAATCATGGACATTTTTCAAAAGTTGAATGAAGAGGGTATCACCATTATTCAAGTCACTCATTCTGAGGAAAACGCAAAGCGAAGTAAAAGAGTAGTGAAGGTGGTTGATGGGGCCGTTGAATCTGTACAAGTTGTTTAAAAAAAAAATTTTAAAAGATGAAAAAAGGTTTCGGTTGTTTGTTGATTGTAGTTGCCATTCACGTTTCAGGGCAGAATCCCGCACAATTAACTTTTGAGGAAGCAGTGAAAATCGGGTTGGAACGAAACGTAACATTGAAGCAACAAAAAAATCAACTGGAATTTAATCAAGTCCAAAAGACGGCTGGATACGCCAACTTTTTACCATCCGTAAGCCTCAATGGTACTTTTCAACGGCAATCAGGTCAGCAACAAAATACAACGAGTGGCGATTTAGAAGATTTGAAAACGGATTATTTTGGTGCTCGTATCAATGGTAACCTGAATTTGTTTAACGGGTTGAGAGGAGTCCATGTCTTAGGCCAGGCCAATAGCCAGCTAATGGCCCAGAGTTATTTAGTGAAGCGAAGTGTTCAGGATGTTGTGAGCATTGTGGCGCTTCAATATCTGCAAGTATTACTGGATCAGGAGTTGTTAAAAATTGCCGATGAGAACTTAAAGTCGCAAACCGCTATGCTCGATCAAATGCAAGGTTTTTTTGATGTAGGTACCAGAGCCATCACGGATGTA
>JAYUHI010000139.1:0-5314 GCA_043767095.1 Bacteroidota bacterium | reverse complement strand
TTAGTGGAAAGTAGTTCAGTGGTAGATAAACCTTATTACCTTATTGTTAATTGACGGTGAGAAGTTTAATCTATAAATAATGTAATAAGGTGGCCGACTTTATCGGGGTCAATTCTACTAAGGTTCTTCTGGCATTGATTCAAAGATTTTGAAATTTGAATTTGATTATCCGTAACTTGGTAGCACGATGAAGAAAGATAGACTTTGGCTCGCCCAGGAAATGCTCAGCCAAAAACTGTTTTGGAGCTATGATGTAAAATCTCCAGAGCAAATTCCCGAAGGCCTGCTTATCGAAACCGTTTTGCTCTATGGGGATTTTCCCCATCTGAATACGCTGTTTAAGGTTTTTGACAAGAGTGTTATTCAATCTATTTGGGAAAATCAAATATTGATCCGGGAGCCGCGCTATCATGATCTAAATGTTTTATTAGGTTGGCTTTATTTTGACATAGCTGACCCGGAAAAACACATTCGCTACATTTTCATGCAAAATAATCCCTATGAACGTCTTAAACGAGAACACGAAGCAAGTATTTGAAAAGCTATCGCAGCTCGAGTTGATTAGAGATTATACGTTTATTGGAGGAACAGCTCTGGCACTTCAACTAAAGCACCGGATCAGTGAAGACCTTGATTTCTGCCGATGGGCAGAGAAACCAAGGAAAGTATTGATTGAGGTTAACGAAAAAGAAATTCTGGAAACAGTTAAAGCGAATTTTGACTCAGTAATCACAAAGTATTCTGCACCCAACCAAGTTGATCTAATAATCAACGAGGTGAAGGTGACTTTTTTTGCGGACAACGAAAACAAGAAGCCGCCAGGAAAATACATTCCTCATGTAGGTCTTATCACAGTGCCTGATCCCGCAACCATTGCAGCCATGAAGATTGGTGCTATGTTTGACCGGATTAAATTCCGCGATTTTTACGATTTGTATGCTATTTCGATGGCGGGTGTGACCCTGCAAGAAATTATTGAATCAGCCATTTCGTTTAAACCCTATTTACAGTCAAGACTCATCAATATTATGCTGACCGATGGAAACCGGATTACAGATGAAAAGATTGATCACCTGAACCCCATCTACAAAATAACCAAAGCCGAAATCGAAAACTACTTCAAGGGCAAGGTGAAGGAATGGGTTATGGCTCAATAAAGATTACTGTCTCAACAACCGTTACCATTTAAAATTACCTTGAAACAGTTATGATTTTCGGTATCGTTTTTTCTGCAACTTTTTTAGACGCGCAGAACTATGAGCAAACCTTGAAACAATGTCTCAAAAACTTTCATGAGGGATTAGGGCAATTTACCAAAGAGAAAGCAGCCGCAGAAATTGAAAGGAGGTATAACGTGCTCAGCCAATGTATTCAAGGTCAAAAGTTTCCGGCCTTTAACCTGACCACCTACAACGGAAGTAAATATTCATCGCAGGAGAATATCAATAAAGTAGTGTTGCTCAATTTTTGGATTACCAAAAGCCCCACCAGCGTGGCGGCCATTCCTATGCTGAATGAGTTAACCGATGAATACAAAGACAAGGATTTCGTTATCCTTTCTTTTTCTGCCGATGGATTTACCGCCCTCACAAATTTCCTGAAAGAACACTTGGTGAAGTACCGGGTATTTGAGAAGTCGCGTGAATTGATCAATCATCAGTTCAATACGTTGCTCGGCTATCCCACCCATATTTTTCTGAATAAGAAAGGTGAAGTAGTTGAATACAAAGTGGGCGGTGGCCTGAAGCCTGAAGAATTAAAAAAAGAAAAGGAGGAGTTTAAGAGGATTATCGAGGAGGAATTAGCCAAGTAGCTTTTAGTTTAGTCGTGCCACCACTCAAAGTGGTGACACGACTCTTACCGCACATTCCCGGCCAGTGTTATCCGTTGAACCGGGTTTCTTGGATCGTTGCTGTACACGGCAATCGATTTGTTCTGAATGCCAGGCCGCCCCTTGGGTGCAAATGAAATTGAAACTCTGGACGATTGCCCAGGTTTTAGTATGCTTTTATCCACACTTGCCGTAATGCAGGTGCAGTTGGGCTGAAGCGCACGGATGGCCAGGTCTTTCCTTCCTGTGTTTTGAATAAATACCTCTCGCTGCAGCGTGGCATTCTCCATCAACTCACCAAATTTAATATCGGCATTTTCCATTTTCAAAATCGGTGCAACCTCAATCGCTTCTGCCGAAAGGGGTGGAAAATATTCTTCAATGGTAGCGAAGACGGAGAATGACTTGGTTGGAGACTCAACATCATTGGTAGTTATCTCAATATTATCAGAAGCAAAACCATACGTATTTTTTAGCTGTGTATTGTAAGATAATTTGAGAAAGCCCTTTTCTCCTGGCTTCAGTTGAAGGGGCAGTTGAACTTTTATGTAGGCGGGCGACTTCACCTCACCGAAAGTCAACACATTTTTGCCGGCATTCAAAATATCAAACGACTTCAACCCATTCTCTTTATTAATAAAAATCTTTCCAATGTTGAGGGTTGAAACTTTTGTACGGAGCGAACCATTCACCACATCAAAATCACTTGCTTCCACCCCGCCCGACTTATCTTCCACGTTGCCTTTGATAGCGAGAGTAATGGGCGTACTACTGTAATCGGTTGTAACGGTTATAGTTTTATTAAAGTAGCCTCGTTTGCCATGTGGGTCAAAAGTGGCTTTGATCACTCCACTATTTCCGTCTTCAACTGGCTCACGGGTCCACTCAGGTGTTGTGCATCCGCACGATGGCTGGACGGTTAAAATGATTACAGGCCTGCCACTCTTGTTAATAAAGGTGAATTCAGTTGAAACGCTGCCTCCGTTCTCTTTCACGGAACCAAAGTCGTGGGTCATTTCGGTAAACACCAGTGGCTCGGCCAACTGAGATAAGCCGGTCACAGAGCAACCCATCCAAAATAAAAACAATAAACTGCGCATAGATTTAAAATAATCACACAAAACTAAACGTAATTTCGGTAACGGTATTTTCTTTGCGCTGAAATCAGTTAATAGCTATTCCAATTTGTATAATGAAAAACTGGAATTGCTTACCAAACCCTGACAGGGTTCTGAAAACCCTGTCAGGGTTGGGGGTGGAAATATCCCAATGATGAATTGGTCAAAATTTGAAATTTACAATCTGAAATCTCTCTTATGTCCCGAATACTCACCGGAATTCAAAGCAGCGGACGTCCGCACCTGGGCAATTTGCTGGGGGCTATCATCCCCGCTATTGAACTTTCAAAAAGAGAAGGCAACGACTCATTCTTTTTCATTGCCGACCTCCACTCTTTAACAACCATTAAAGATTCAGAAACCCGCAGACAAAACACGCAAGCCGTGGCTGCCGCCTGGCTGGCTTTTGGATTTGACGTGGAGAAAAATTGTCTGTACCGCCAGAGCATGATACCCGAAGTGTGCGAACTCACCTGGTATCTCAACTGCTTCACGCCTTTCCCCATGCTAACCAATGCGCATTCATTTAAAGATAAATCCGACAGGCTGGCTGATGTGAATGCTGGCCTCTTCACTTATCCCGTGTTGATGTGTGCCGATATTATTTTGTACGATTCGAATATTGTTCCGGTTGGTAAGGATCAAAAGCAACATCTGGAAATGGCCCGCGATATTGCAGCAACTTTTAATGCTTCATTCGGTGAAACCTTCGTGATTCCCGAAGCCCAAATTGAAGAGAGCGTGATGACCGTACCCGGCACGGACGGCCAGAAGATGAGTAAATCCATCGGCAACATCATTGATATTTTTCTTCCGGATAAAGAATTACGAAAGCAAATCATGTCGATTGTTACTGACAGCACGCCAATTGAGCAACCCAAAAATCCGGATAAAGACACCGTGTTTGCTCTGTATAAATTAATTGCCACAGCTCAGCAAACTGAATCCTTAAACCAAAAATATCTCGCAGGCAATTATGGGTATGGCCATGCCAAGCAAGAATTGTTCGACCTGATCATTGAAAAGTATTCGAAGGAGCGGGAGGCTTTTAATTTTTACATGTCCAATCCTCAGGAACTGGAATCCAAACTTCAACTGGGCGAGGCCAAAGCGAGGCAGGTTGCGCTGAAAGTTTTGGAGCGGGTGAGAAGGAAGTTGGGATATAGATAGTTACTGGTTACTGGTTGCCGGTTGCCACGCCATTGATTATTTTTTGGCACCTAACGCTTTAATGATCTGTTGAAAACTCGCCACACCTGCTTCCAGATTTTCTACAATCTCTTCTGCGAGTTCATCGGGGTCAGGAAGGTTGTCTAAGTCCGCAAGGGATTTGTCCTTGAGCCAGGTGATGTCTAAGCTGGTTTTATCTCTGGCTAATATTTCTTCGTAGGTAAACTTTCGCCAACGACCTTCGGGATTGGTTTCTGCATTATAGATTTCTTTTCGCTTGTTCCTGTTCTTTGGATTATAACACTTGATGAAATCCCGCAGGTCTTCCAGTTTAAGCGGGTTCTTCTTTAAGGTGTGGTGTATGTTGGTTCGGTAATCGTAAACCCAAATCTCTTTTGTCCATGGGTTTTTGCTGGATGGTTTGTTATCAAAGAAAACCACGTTTGCTTTTACGCCTTGTGCATAGAAAATTCCTGTTGGCAATCTTAGAATAGTATGAACATCTGTTGCCTCTAATAACTTCTTGCGTACGGTTTCTCCTGCACCGCCTTCAAATAATACGTTATCCGGGATAACCACAGCAGCAAGGCCTGTTGTTTTTAACATGCTGCGGATGTGCTGAACAAAATTGAGTTGCTTGTTGCTGGTGGTGGCCCAAAAGTCCTGACGGTTGTAGGTGAGGTCTTCTTTCTCTTGTTCGCCTTCTTCGTTGGTAAACGTCTGACTGCTCTTTTTGCCAAACGGGGGATTGGCCAATACGTAATCATATTTATCAACTGATTGAGCAATGAGTGCATCAGCGGGAGAAATAAAATTATCACTGTCAATATCTCCAATATTGTGCAGGAACAAATTCATTAACGCCAGGCGCCTGGTGCTGGCTACAATTTCGTTGCCGAAGAAGGTGGAGTATTTCAAAAACTTGCTTTGAGCTTTATCCAGTTTGTTGTGCTCAACGATGTAATCATATGCTGCCAAAAAGAAACCGCCTGTGCCACACGCAGGATCGGCAATGGTTTTCTGTGGCTCCGGACTGATGCACTCCACCATAGCTTTGATCAACGCGCGTGGCGTGAAATACTGACCGGCACCACTCTTGGTATCTTCTGCGTTTTTCTCCAACAAGCCTTCATAAATATCCCCTTTGTCTTTTACACCCATCATCAGCCATTGCTCACTATCAATCATGGCCACG
>JAYUHI010000138.1:0-5316 GCA_043767095.1 Bacteroidota bacterium | reverse complement strand
ACGTGTCGGGTTGCTCATTCTTTTTTCTTTTTTCAAAGATACTCCACGATAATTATTCTATGTACTTTTAGAGGGGGTTTTTAGAGATGCCCATATATTGCAACAGTGTTACTGTGGCCGTGAGCAGGATGAAAGTTGCCAGGGCCAGGGCCAGTATTTTTGAGGTTGCATTTACTTTTGCCCGGTTCAACATAATCATGGTGAAGCCCGCCAGCAAAAAACAAATGGCCGTATTGGCTTTCATGCTCACCCAGCCGGGTGAAATACTTTTTAATATGGAACTGTCGGCTATCCACCCGATCAGTACTACAGCTCCCATCACAGACACGGCAACACTGAAATAAAGCGAAAGCTTTTTAAAGAGTTGTACTGTGGGTTTGTTGATATTCGTTTCCATTTGTATTTATTAATTCATTCTGCTTTTCAACAAATCCTTCAATACTTCAGGCACTTTGTCAACTTCAGTTGACTTATCAAAAAAATGATCGGCCCCATACTCTTTACAAATTTTCCGGTAATGATCATCACAGAAATTGCTAAGCATGATAACGGTGATTGGCGGGTAGCTCAGTTTGATCCGTTTCAAAAAGTCAACGCCACTTTCTCCAGGCATGCAGATGTCGAGCAAGATCACATCTGTGGTATGTTGTTCAATAAACAACATTGCTTCATTGGCGGATCGGGCCGGGCCTATCACGGAAATCCCGGCTGTGTCGCTCAGTAAATCTTTCACCCGTGCGCCTATCAAAAGTGAATCATCAACGATTAATACATTCAGGTTAGCTGGATTGCCTCTTTTCATTGTTTTGGCATTTTGTTTTGACAGGTCAAAGGAACAATGACCGTATGGCGGAGGAAATAGTACAAACTATCTATTTTGTGTAGTAGAAAAAATAATTTCGTGTAGTGGTTTGTACTACAAAGACTGGATACAATTAAAATACCCAGCGGCAGCAGGAACCCGATTGTCAGTTTTATTTCAAAGCGCATAATAGATAGAACGTAAAAAGCCCACTTAACCTCTACATTAAAGGAGTGGTTGAAATGGGCTACCCTTTAAAGGTAACTTAATATTTCGATAGTTAGTTGTCAAAGGAATATATATTGGATTATCACGCGCAGGTACCAGGCTAATGCTTGTTATTGGGCCATTAGTGCGATGTCAGGCCAGGCTTCAACCACGTTGACAACGCTCCCCCTACGAAGATGTCATCGCGGCCGAGGAACGAGTGCCGCGATCCCGTAATAACCGCACGAAGGCAACTATGAAAAGCACTGCAACACCAGATCGCGGTATGAGTCCTGGCTGTCGCCAGGCCTCAACCGCGATGACAGCTTCGTAAGAGACCGTTGCCGGGAATCAACCGCGATGACAGTGCAATGACAGCTTCGAAGTATGCCGAATTTTATTACGATATTTGATTACGCAATCCCTAACAAACACCAAGCCTATATGAAGACGAAACTATTCATGGTCACAGCAGTAATCGCTGCTCTGTTCATAACCACCTTGCCTGCCCAGGACCTGCTCAACAAACTAAAAAAGAAAGCAGGGGAAAAAGTAGTTGACAAGATTGGCGGAAAACCAACCACTACTACCACCACGCCAGGGAACACCAATCCCACTACACCCGATCCCAACAATCCTTCCAACAAAGGCGGAGGCGGATTGATCTCCACCCCGCCCGATGTAAACCAAAATCTTACGGATGCCGAATCAGCATACAAGTCGGGGAGCTATGGTGCGGCCCGGTATGCCGTTCAGCAGGCTATGCTGGGAGTAGAACTGGAGATAGGAAATAACATTTTGAAATCACTGCCAGAAACCGTTTCCTCCTTGAAAAAACAAGCCGATCAAGACCAGGTTACCAGCACGGGTTATGGCTGGGCTGGGCTTACTATTCATCGGGAATATGGAAATGATAACGACAAGGAACTGCAGCTGACTATAGCCAATAACGCAGCGTGGATGTCGGCAGTGAATATGTATCTCTCTTCAGGAGGCTACGCACAAACTACAGGCGGCCAGCAAAACTGGAAACAAACAAAAGTAAAAGGCTACCGGGCCATTATTGAGTATAGTGAAGGAAGCGGTTACAAACTGAGTGTGCCACTGGGCCAATCATCGTTAGTGGTTTTTGAAGGAGTAAACTTCGCCTCGGAGCCCGAACTGATGACGGCTGCTAACGCCATCGACCTGGATGGGATTAAAAAAATGCTGGGCGAACAGTAATTCCCGAAGCATCGGGATCAATTTTCGATTATCAATTTTAAATTTGAAACACAATGAAAAGATATATCACGCTTCTGACCTTAACCTTGTCGATCTCCACGTTCGCACAAGACTTTGATAAAAACCTGGCCACAGCCAAATCATCTTATGCCTCAGGAAAATTAGAAGACGCGCGTTTTGCGATGGAACAAATCCTGCGCGACCTGGATGCCGCTATCGGGAAAGAGATTTTGAAAATGCTTCCCGCCAAAATGGGAACCATGAACGTAAATGCTGCCGATGACAATGTTAGCGGTGGAGCCGGCATTGCTGCGGGGTTGTTCGTTCATCGTGCCTACGGCACTCAACCAAAAACGGCAACGGTTGAAATTCTCAATAACTCGCCCATGATTTCAGGTATTAACGCTATACTATCTCTGCCCATGATTGGAGCGATGGGTGGCGACCCCGATCAAAAACAAGTTAAGGTGCAGGGCTACAAATCCATTCTTCGAAAAACCCTGAACAGTGAAACAGGAAAAACCGATTATGAACTTCAGGTGCCTTTCAATAACACGTTGCTCACGCTAAAAGTGGACGACACCAACGAAGCAGAGATTTTGAATTTCGCCAACCTGATTCCATTGTCTAAGATTTCCCAGATGGCGCAGTAAATTGGGATTGGGGATTGGGCATTAGGCATTTGTAAACAGGTCTTGCGTTCCAGCATATTCAATTCTAAGGACTCCACTCCAACATGAATAAACTTCAGTCCATTTCCGAAAGCCACAACTTTAAAAGGACGGTGGCCATCGTTATTATTTTGTGTTCTTTCCTGCTGGGCATAGAAACGTTTTATCCGCAGCACCTGGTTGTTTTTCAGAGTTTGGATTTTGTGTTCACCGTTTTCTTCATCATTGAAATCATAATTCGTATTGGGGCCGAAAGCGGTGGTTTGAAATTCTTCAAAATGGTTTCACTGACCAGGAATGACAACGGCCTGTATAGTATTCATGTGCATGAACAGGGCTTTTGGAACTGGTTTGATTTTTCCATTGTGGTGGCGTGCGTGGTGAGCTTGTTCTCTCATATTTTTGCCCACCCGGAATTTCTGGAAGTCGCCCGTCTTTTCCGGGTGATGCGCGTGATGCGCCTGCTGGAGATCAGCAAGGAACTGATAGCCGTAGAGCGAAAAATTGTGAGCATAATTCCCACCATTTTTTCGTTTGCAGCTTTGCTGGGCGTGTTGATATTTATTTACGGCATCATCGGGGTCTTCCTGTTCAATCACAGCAGATATCAAAATGCCGATTTCACCAGTTTGAGCCATGCCTTCCTCACCTTGTTCCAAATCATGACGCTGGACAACTGGTCGGACCTGATGTATGCGTCCAGTGAAAATTTTGGCGGCAGTTGGTTGATTAAAGGGTACTTCATCAGTTTTGTGCTCCTCACCGCCATCATCAGCTTTAATGTTTTTGTTGCGGTGCTTACCTCGCAGGTTCAAGAGAAAGTGGCGGAAGAACAAAAACTACAGAACACTCAGTTTAGCCATCTTGAAAAAGAACTCTCCCAAACCGAAGTTGATATTCGGGGAGATGTTAAAATGGTGGTGGAGGAAATCAGGATGTTGAGAAGGGAAGTGGAAGAGTTGAGGAAAAGTAAATTGTGAAGTATTGGGAATCATCACCTCACCCCCGGCCCCTCTCCAAAAGGAGAGGGGTGACTCTTTGCTAAACTTTTGCGGAATGTTTCACAACAAAGATTTTAAATCCCTTTCACGGAACACTTTTCAGGCTGTCATTTAAGAAAGCTCCCCTCTCCGAAACGGAGAGGGGCCGGGGGTGAGGTGTTAGGATGGGGTAATGTATCCGTCAACACATACTGTTCCAAATTGTGCTACGCCCCTACACTGCCACCTTAAGCTGCATTTGATACAACTGCGAATAATATCCAAAGATTTAGGAATTGAGAAGTAGGTAAAGAAAATGAAATCTAAGGTTAGCTGAAGCAGTTCAGCCAACTTTCCAAAAGTTCAAAACTTTTGGAAAGTTGATTAAATAATGGCTCCAATAGTTAGCGACTGGGTTACATTATACCGCTACCTTAAACTGCATTTGATACAACTGCGAATAATATCCATTCAGGTTCAGCAACTCTTCATGGCTGCCGGTCTCTTTGATTTCGCCCTTATCCAGCACAATAATTTTATCTGCTTTTTGAATAGTGGAGAGGCGGTGCGCAATAACAATGGCTGTGCGCCCGCTCATCATATGGTCAATCGCCTCCTGAATCATCTCCTCTGTTTCATGATCAACGGATGATGTTGCTTCATCCAGCACTAAGATTTTCGGATCATACACCATGGCACGGATAAACGACAAGAGTTGACGTTGCCCCACCGATAATGTTGCGCCCCGCTCCATCACATTGTAATCCAATTTCCCCGGAAGTTTGTCAATAAATTTTCTGGCTCCAACCAGGTCTGCCGCATGGAGAATCATTTCTTCAGTTACTTCCGGGTTGTTGAGCGAAATATTATTGCGGATGGAATCGGAAAACAAAAAAACATCCTGCAACACCACGCCAATGTTTTTTCGAAGGGTTGGTAAATCATACTCTTTGATATCTACTCCATCAATGCGGATGGATCCTTTATTGATTTCATAAAACCGGTTGAGGAGATTGACAATGGAAGACTTCCCCGCACCGGTTGCCCCCACAATGGCAATGGTTTCGCCCGGATTAATTTTCAGATCAATGTTTTTCAACACATAGTTCTCATCGTTGTAGGCAAACCAAACCTTTTCGAAATCTACACGCCCGATAACTTTCCCGGGTTTGTGCGTTCCGCTTTCCATCACATGCTCCTGGTTATCCAGCAAGTTGATAATGCGTGATGAACTGACAATCCCCATTTGAAGCGTGTTGTAGCGGTCGGCAATCATGCGGATAGGCCGGAAAAACATTTGGATGTACATAATGAAAGCGGTGAGTGTGCCAATGGTCATGCCGGTCTCCTCAAATCGCAAAGCGCTTTTCGCACCATACCAAATCAACAGGCCTATGCCCATCGCTGAAATGATTTCTGCCACGGGAAAGTA
>JAYUHI010000137.1:0-12682 GCA_043767095.1 Bacteroidota bacterium | reverse complement strand
CCAGATTATGCAATAGGCAAACCCAGATTTCATAATTGATTGAGACAGTTAGCTTTGAAGAAGGAAAACTAAAACCCAAAAGGTGAAAGAACTACACGTAGCATTTACTGACAAGAATGTAAGCGCCTGGGGCGGCATGAAGTTGATGAAGGATATGCTGGACAGCATCGGGATAAAAGACTTCATAAGCAAATTAGATCTTCCTGAAAAGGGATCAAACCGTGGGTACGAGTCTATACAAATCATCGAATGTTTTTGGACAAGTATTTGGATAGGTGCAGGCCGCTTCAGCCATTCTGCCTATTTACGTTATGACAAAGTGTTACACGAAATATTTGATTGGAAGCAAGCGCCATCGCAAAGCACCTACAGTAGATTTTTTCAAAAATTTAGTTGGAAACGTAACAACGAAGTATTTGTTCCCATCCAGAAATGGTTCATTGATAACCTAAAAATAAAAAACGTTACAATAGATTTTGACAGCTCTGTGGTCACACGTTATGGAGAACAAGAAGGGAGTAAAGCAGGCTACAATCCAAGTAAGCCAGGCAGAGCCTCGCATCACCCGCTGATGGCTTTTATAGCCGAAACCCGCATGGTAGCCAATGCTTGGCTTAGACCCGGAAACACGGCAGCCTTAAGTAATTGTAAAGCCTTTATAGATGAGACTTTTGAAATATTGAAAGATAAAAAAGTAGGCTTGATAAGAGCCGATAGTGGTTTTTATGGGCACGATTTCCTCAACTATTTAGAAACAGAAAAACAAACTAACTACATCATTGCCGTAAAGATGTACCCCACCCTTAAACAGGAAATGCGGTCAAAGAAAGAGTGGATAAAGTTAAAAGATGGAATAGAAATAACAGAGTTTGAATATCAATCACCTGATTGGAAAAGGCCTAGAAGAATGGTTGCGGTAAGAAAGAATATAGAGATACTGACCAAGGCCACAGGCAAACTTTTATTATTTGATGAGCCCGTGGGCAGGTACCGTTACAGTTTATATGTTACCAATCTTGATTTGCCGGCTGAGCAAATATGGCTTAGTTATAAAGATCGTGCAGACGCTGAAAACCGTATCAAAGAACTCAAATATGATTTTGGGTTAGATAGTTTTTGCATGGATAAATTTTGGGCGACAGAAGCTGCCTTCAGAACCATCATGATAGGGTATAATCTGATGAGTTTATTTAGACAAATAGTGCTCCAGAGTAAGAGCCAAGCCACATTAAGCACCTTAAGATTCAAATGCTTTGCATTAGGAAGTTGGATAACAAAGCACTCCGGAAAAACCACACTAAACATATCCGCTATTAGTGAAAAACAACTGTGGTTGAACGGTTTGTTTGATACGGTCAAGCACAAAGACCGATCATTCTATTTTTCTAATGCATAATCTGGGTTTAAATTTAGGACATGAATTTGTTCTATCGCGAATATGGAAAGGGAGAGCCGTTGATAATTCTTCATGGCTTATTCGGCTCTGCCGATAACTGGATGACCCAGGCTAAGATGCTCAGCGAGCATTATCACGTTTACACCGTTGATCAGCGAAACCACGGCCTGTCTCCCCACAGTCCCGATCATGACTACTTAGCCATGACCGAAGACCTGAACGATTTTCTGGATCAACACAACCTGAAACAAGCAATCTTGATAGGCCACAGCATGGGCGGCAAGACGGCCATGAACTTTGCCATCCGGTATCCCGCGAAAGCAAAAAAATTAATTGTTGTGGATATTATGCCGAAGGCGTATCCCATTCATCACGATAGAATTTTGGATGGGCTTAAGTCATTGAATATAAAATTGCTCACCTCGCGCAACCAGGCCGATGCCGCGCTTGCTCATTATGTTGATGAGCCGGGAGTGAGACAATTCCTGTTAAAAAATTTATCCCGCGAGCAAGGCGGTGGATTTAGCTGGAAGATGAACCTGGCGGCTATCGACCAGAATATTGAAGAGATGGGGGCTGCTTTGGTGGTTAACGGTCAATACCAAGGCCCGGCATTATTTATCATAGGGGCACGATCCAACTATTATGCTTTCGGGGATGAAGCAATAATCAAGAAATATTTCCCCAATTTTTCACTTGTAGAAATGGAGACCGGCCATTGGGTGCAAGCAGAAAAACCGAAGGAGTTTGTGGAGGAGGTGAGGAGGTTTTTGAATTGAGATTGGAGACTGGGTGCTGGACTGCGTCCATCCTCTAATTTCCAACTTCTATTTTGCTACCACGAATCACTCGATCCCCCTCCCCCCGAAAATCCCCCGCCTCCAAAATTCCCGCCCCACGAACCAGAACTTCCGCCTCCACCCCAGTTACCACCGCCAATAAATCCGCCACCGGGCGTCCAGTATCCGCCTCCGGGGCCTGACCTTCTTCTTCGGGCGCCAATGATCAGAAATATGATCAAGGCAATTATCGTAACAAAAGGCGACCGGCTCTTTTTGGATTTGCGCGCCACCGGGCTGTCGTTTTTGTATTCGCCTTTGATTGTTTGGATGATGGAAATCACGCCAGCCACAATGCCTTGCTCGTATTCCCCTCTCCTGAAATAAGGCGCCACCTCATTGCGATTAATGCGGCTTGATTGGGCATCGGTGAGAATGCCCTCCAACCCGGCACCAACTTCAATGCGCATTTGCTTCTCTTCCATAGCCAGAAGAAATAAAATACCATTGTCTTTCTTTTCATCGCCCAGCTTCCAATTGTTGAAAACACGGTTGGCATATTCATCAATGTCGCCACCCTCCAGGTTTTTCATAAGTAGCACGGCAATTTGGTTGGAGGTGGAATCGCGCTCGGCCTTCAGCAGCATTTCGAGTTGACCAATGGTTTGAGGTGAAAGAATGCCCGCATCGTCATGCACCCAGCGTCCACCATGTTCGGGAATAGTTTTCTGTGCTATGGAAGTGAGTGTGCACATTGTCAGCACCAACAGTAATATATTTTTGTAGTGAGTCAAATAAGTCATTAGAGAATGGGAATTGTTTTTAATTAAGAGATAGCGGTTGTGAGAAGATCACCCCTCTCCATTTGGAGAGGGGCTGGGGGTGAGGTCAGTCTGAGGCCTCATTCAATCCGCAAATCATCGCGCAGTTCATTCACATCATCGGGTGTTATGTTGAAACCTTTTTCGAGCAAAATTTCTCCGCAGCGTTTAATGGCCGCCACCATGCCATCCACTACCTTTCCTTTTTCTATAGCCGATGTTATCATTTTCACCAGGTTGTCCCATTCTTTCTGGTCCACCACTTTGTTGATGCCGCGGTCGGCCATCACAATTACTTCGCGTTCGAAGAATGAAACAAAAATCATAATGCCCGTGCGATGCCGGGTGGCGAACACTTCTTCCTCGAGAAAAGCATTCTCCGCTTTACTCCGTGTGGCTCTGTCAAAATGTTTTTGCCCCGTGAGGAAACGCCTGAGCGGAGTGATAAACTGTGGCAACACACCTCCCAGTATGCATCCAAAAATCACGATCACGAAAATAAAAACCGGGTCGTACACGGCCATTGCGGGCACCAGCCGGTCGAAAATAACCACGAACAAAAAGGCAAGTACCGCCCCCAACATAGCCGCCCGATAATGGGCGAGCGTGTAGAACCCGCTTTGCTCCACAAACACGGGAACAATCTCTCCTGAAATTTTATCCTCGGCCAGTTTTACCGCATCCTTAATGCGGTTCTGGTCTTCTTCCGAAAAACGGCTTTGAAGTGACATATTTATTTTTGGTTGGGTTGCAAAGATAGGAATTTAGCCGGGTCAGGATTTCCCTGCCCGTCCGGCAGGTGGGTATTTGCACACTATTTCCAATCGCCCTATCTTTTCGAAAATGTTTAAATCCAGTACCATCATGAAGAATATTTCCATCCTGCTTGTACTTTTCTCTGTAACGGTTCTGTCGCAAAAAAAAGCAACCACGGTTCAACCTGTTGCACCGGTTGCCTTCGATTTTGAAAAGCAGTTCAGCGCTATGCAATACCGGAATATCGGACCCACGCGTGGCGGCCGCTCAACGGCTGTAGCCGGAATCCCCAGCCAACCGAATGTATTTTTTATGGGAGCCACAGGCGGGGGTGTTTGGAAAACAGACGATGGCGGCAACACGTGGAACAATATTACCGATGGTCAGATTTCGGTTGGATCAATTGGCTCCATTCGGGTGGCGCTTTCCGATCCGAACGTGATTTATGTGGGAACGGGATCGGCCGATCCGCGCGGAAATGTTTCCACCGGCAAAGGTCTTTATAAATCAACGGATGCAGGAAAAACCTGGGCGCTCATGGGCCTGGAAAAAGGAGGACAGATTGGGCGTATTGAAATCCACCCGCAAAACCCCGATGTGGTTTTTGCTGCCGTGCTGGGCAACCTGTTCGCCCCTAACTCAGAGCGCGGTGTATTCCGCAGTAAAGACGGAGGGAAAAATTGGGAGCGTGTGCTTTTCATCAATGATAAAACCGGTGCTATGGATTTGGTGATGGACCCGAACAACCCACGCATACTTTATGTTGGTATGTGGCAAGTGCAACGCAAGCCCTGGACGCTGATTGATGGCGGCCCCGATGGCGGAGTGTATCAATCGAAAGATGGAGGAGATACGTGGAAGAAGTTAGAGGCTGAATTGCCAACCGGAATACTTGGGAAAATCAGTATCGCAGTTTCACCGGCCAATTCAGAACGAGTTTGGGTTTTGATTGAAACACCTGAGGATTCAAAAGGCGGATTATTTCGCAGCGATGATGGCGCCAAAACTTTCAAGCGCATCAATGGCGACCGCGAGTTGCGCACCCGTCATTGGTATTACACCCACGTTTTTGCCGATCCCAAAGATCAGGAAACGGTTTATGTGAACAACGTGAGGTTTTGGAAATCGACTGATGGAGGCAATTCGTTCGCATCCATCCGCGTGCTGCATGGCGATTGTCATGACTTGTGGATCAATCCAACCAACACATCCATTATGATCCACAGCAACGATGGCGGGGCGCATGTTACCTACAATGGCGGCAAAACCTGGTCGTCTATTTACACTATACCTACTTCAGAATTTTATAGAGTTGAGGTCGATAATAATTTTCCGTACCGGGTTTATGGATGCCAGCAAGACAACTCTTCCATTTCCGTTTCCAGTGCCGGTCGTGGAGGGTATGGCCGGTCGGGGTTGGACTGGATAACATGGGGCGGTGAGGCAGGGCATGTAGCGGTTGACTCACGAACGGGTGTCATTTATTCGGGTGAGTACAGTGGCCAGTTATATCGCTATGATCTTAAAAGTGGGCACCAGCGGCAAGTGCAAGACTATCCGCAACTTCACGATGGACTTCCATTACATAAAGTGAAATACCGTTTTCAATGGAATGCCCCTGTCACTATTTCACCCCATAATCCGGATGTGGTTTATCATTGCTCGCAGTTCGTTCACAAAACATCCGATGGAGGACAAACCTGGCAACTGGTGAGCCCTGATCTTACGCTCAACAAAAAAGAATACCAGGAGTTGCCCGGTGGGCCGGTGCAGATCGACTACACCGGTGTGGAAAATTTCAATACCATATTTGTAATGGAAGAATCGCCCATCACGCCCAATGAACTTTGGGTTGGCACTGATGATGGTCTGGTGCATGTCTCTACTGATGGCGGAAAGAGTTGGAATAAAATCACGCCTCCCGGTGTGCCTTCGTTAGCTACCGTAAACTCTATTGACATCTCCCGTCACAAAAAAGGAAAGGCCTACGTCACAGTTCATAACTATCGCCAGGGCGACTTCAAACCATACGTTTTCAAAACGGAAGATTACGGGAAAACATGGACCACTATCACCAGCGGAATTCCAACCGACTTCTTTACGCGAGTGGTGCGCGAAGACCCCAACCGCGAAGGGCTGTTGTATGGTGGCACTGAGTTTGGGATGTTTGTTTCGCTGGATGATGGTAAAAACTGGAGTTCGTTTCAACTGAACCTGCCCCGTGTGCCCATCACAGATTTCTTAATCAAAAACAAAGACCTGGTTATTTCTACTCAGGGCCGTGCCTTTTGGATTTTGGATGACCTATCAGTGATTGAACAATGGAACCCCGGAATGGCGGCAAGTGAGTTTACGCTCTTCGCACCCCGCACTGCTTTTCGAACACAACTCAGCAACGGGCCGCTCGGTGCCGAGTTTCAATATTTTCTAAAGGATAAGCCCGATTCGCTTTTGGTGATGAAGCTGGAAATTTTGGATGCCGGGGGTGTAGTAAGGAAAGTCTTCTCTACCAAGCCCGACAAAAAATCAAAGGAAAATAAAATAGAACCGAAAGAAGGCCTGAACAGACTGGTTTGGAATTTCCAGTACAATGCACCGGTGATAACCGAAGGAACTGTTTTTGGTTACGGCAATCCTGATGGTGTAGTGGCCCCGCCCGGTCAATACAAATTGAAAGTTACAGTTAAGGGCAAGAGTTATGAAACCACTTTCACCATTTCAAAAGACCCGCGCTGGAGTGCTACCGATGCCGATCTTCAGGCCCAATACGAATTATCCTCAAAAGCTGCCGATGAAATGAACCGCGTTCACCTCGCCATCAGAAAAATAAAAAGTATTCGTAACCAGGTGAACGATGTGCTGAGCCGGGCGGGAGATACAAAGAGTGCCTTGCTTAAACCGGTTGCAAAATCTTTAAATGAAAAACTAACCACGCTCGAAAACCTGCTCACGCAAACCAAGAGTAAAGCGGGGCAAGATCCCATCAACTATCCTCCCATGTTTGATGAGCAGTGGAATTGGTTGCTGCAGTTGCTGAACGGCCAGGACGCCAAACCTAACCAGGGTTGCTATGATTTGTATGCCGATTTGAAAAAGCAAACCGATGCCTACATGGCTCAGTTTGATGCGATAGTCAATACAGAATTGAAAACGTTTAATGAAACCCTCGTGAAGGAAAGTGTTAATGGCGTGATGCTGGAGGCAGTGGATAAGTAGATTTAGTTAGAATGGAAGTACCATTTCTTGAAACAAATGACTGAGACAGAACTTATAAATAAATTGAATGAGTTGCGTTCACTCCCCGCTGAAACAGAAGTGGTTGAGTTTAAAACCGCAAGCAATGACTTTGATTTTAGAAGAATTGGTAAATATTTCTCTGCTTTGTCCAATGAGGCAAATTTGAATGGTAAAAGAGAATCATGGTTAATTTTTGGAGTAAAGGACCATAATAAAGTTATTGTTGGCTCAAAATATCGCGTAGGCAACCGTAAAGCTTTGGATAGTTTAAAAAGTGAGGTTGCAAACAAAACCACAAACAGAATCACATTTATTGAAATATATGAAGTGAATTTGCCAGAAGGTAGAGTGGTACTGTTTCAGATTCCACCGGCACCGCGAGGCATTCCTATTGCCTGGGAAGGGTTTTATTATGGCAGGGACAATGAAGAATTGGTACCCCTAAACATTGAAGAATTTGAGCGGATCAGAAAGCAAGCAACTCAAATTGATTGGAGTGCAGTTGTTTGTGAATCTGCAACAATTGGTGATTTAGAACCTGAAGCCATTGCACTTGCAAGATTCAATTACAAAAACAAGTTTCCCGAACAGGCGACCGGGGTTGACACATGGAATGATATTACTTTTCTCAACAAGGCTAAAGTCACTATCAAATCAAAAATTACTCGTGCCGCCATCATTCTGTTGGGCAAACCCGAGTCGGAGCATTTCATCAACCCGGCCGAGGCAAAAATCAGATGGATACTCAAAGATAAATCAGGTGCTGAGAAAGACTATGCTATCTTAAGTTGTCCTTTCATTTTCAGTGTCGATGAAGTATATCGTAAAATCAGAAACCTTAAATACCGATATATCCGGGATCACTCCCTGTTTCCCGAAGAAGTTGACCAATACGAACCCTATGTAATCCGAGAAGCATTAAATAACTGCATTGCCCATCAAGATTATTCTAAAGGTGGAAGAATAAATGTGGTTGAAAGGGATGATGAACTCATGTTTACCAACCTTGGGAATTTTATCCCCGGCACCGTTGAAAATGTAATCAGGCAAGATGCACCTGAAGAATTATATCGCAATCCTTTTTTGGCAACTGGCATGTTCAATCTTAAAATGGTGGACACCATTGGCAGTGGAATTAGGCGCATGTTTACCTACCAACGCAACCGATTTTTCCCAATGCCTGAGTATGATTTCTCGGGCGGAAAAGTAAAGGTTATGATTATGGGAAAAGTGTTGGACATGGACTACGCAAGAGTTCTGGCCCAAAACCCTGATTTGACTTTGGAAGAAATCATCATGTTGGATAGTGTTCAAAAGAAAAAAAGCCTTTCGTCAGTGGAAATATCGCATTTGAAATCAAAACAGTTGATTGAAGGAAAGAAGCCGCATTACTACATTTCAGCAATAGTAGCTCAACGTACTGGACAGAAAGCAGTTTACACAAAACATAAAGCATTCACTCAACAGCAATATTTTGATTGGATAGTTCAAGGAATAAAGGATCATGGTTCACTAAGCCGAAAAGAAATTGAAGCGCTTCTTTGGGAGCGGCTTTCAGATCTGTATGACGATAAGAGGAAGAAGGTGAGGATAAATAACATCATTTCGAGATTGAGGGCTAAAGGAAAGATAAGGAACACTGGTAGTGATTTTAATTCAAATTGGGTTACAGCAGAATGATTAGAGAATGATTAGAGAATGATTAGACCTTAATTAGGGTTTTCTAACAAAACACCTTGGTTTTCAATGTATTCCAGACCCTAATGGGAATAGAGATTGTAATATAAAGATTGCAGCCCCGAAAGAACCAGCCCCTATGTACCAAGAATTCAACCCTCAAACAACAATCGGTATTTTAGGCGGTGGTCAACTGGGCCGCATGATTATCCAGGCGGGTATGGATTTGAATTTGAAGTTCCACGTGTTAGACCCTGATGAACAGGCGCCCTGCCATACTCTTTCAACATTCAGCCAGGGCAAGCTCACCGATTATGAAACCGTAATTCAATTTGGGTCGGCTTGCGATTTAATCACTATTGAAATAGAAAACGTAAACACGGCTGCATTGAAAGAATTGCAGCGACAGGGCAAGCCAGTTTACCCTCAACCAGAGATTATCGAACTAATCCAGGATAAACGAAAACAAAAAACATTTTACCAGGAGAATCAAATTCCTACAGCAGAATTTATCTTCACTGAAAACAAACAAGAAGTAATTAAAAATGCCTCCTTTCTGCCGGCCGTTAACAAACTGGCCCGCGAAGGTTATGATGGCCGCGGGGTTCAAATACTTCGAAGCGGGCAAGATTTAGAAAAGGCTTTCGATGCCCCTGGTTTCCTTGAAAAATTGATTCCGTTCGAGAAAGAAATTTCAGTGATCGTTGCGCGAAATACAGTGGGTGAGATAAAAACATTTCCGCCTGTTGAAATGGTTTTTCATCCTGAGCAAAATTTGGTGGAGTATCTTTTTTCACCTGCTACTATTTCATCCACAGTGGCAGCCACCGCTGAATCATTGGCTATTCAAATCATTGAAAAACTGAACATGGTTGGTGTGCTGGCCGTGGAAATGTTTGTGATTAATGATCAGGTACTGGTGAACGAAATCGCGCCACGTCCGCACAACAGTGGTCATCAAACCATCGAGGGCAATGTAACCTCGCAATATGACCAGCACCTGCGGTGTATTTTAGGTTTGCCTTTGGGGAGTACCGAAGTAAAAATTCCCAGCGCTATGGTCAACCTGCTGGGTGAGCCTGGCTATTCCGGCCCCGCAACCTACGAGGGTATAAACCTGGTGCTGGCTCTGGAAGGAACAAACGTGCACTTATATGGCAAGGTGAATACCAAACCATTCCGCAAAATGGGCCATGTTACCATTGTTGACGACAACCGCGAACGCCTGCTGGAAAAAGCTAAATTTGTGAAGCGCACATTAAAAGTAAAAGCATGAGCAAACCGTTGGTTGGAATTATTATGGGTAGTCAATCGGATTTAAAGGTGATGAAAGAAGCGGCCGAATTCCTGGAAGAAATAGGGGTTGATTTTGAACTGACGATTGTATCGGCTCACCGAACTCCTGCCCGCATGGTGCAGTATGCCAGCACAGCGCATGAAAGAGGATTGAAAGTAATCATTGCCGGGGCGGGGGGTGCTGCCCACCTTCCGGGCATGGTGGCCTCGTGCACGTCCTTGCCTGTAATTGGTGTGCCGGTAAAATCCTCCAACTCCATTGATGGTTGGGACTCAGTCCTCTCCATTCTGCAAATGCCCAGTGGTGTTCCCGTGGCAACGGTTGCGCTTAATGCGGCAAAGAATGCAGGCATTCTGGCTGCTCAGATATTATCGACAAGCAACAAAAAAATGTTTGTCAAATTGAGCCGGTATAAGGATTCGCTAAGAAAAAAAGTGGAGCAATCTGCCGAAGAAATCCGAAAGAAGGGTTGGCAAAATTCATGACCGAGGTTTTTTTATTTATCTTAAAGGCTCAAACGCCCTTCAGGTTCAACTGTATTTAACTATCAAACTATATCCTATGAACCCAGGTATGCAAGGTTGGCTTCAGGAATATCTGGAATTCCGGAAAGGGTCGTTGAAAGCGTATCAAACCGATAAAAAGAAAACGGTCCATCCTGAACAAGCCCTTTACCGGATTATTCAGCCAACGGGACTCATGTATGGTCATTCGGCTGCGGCACTCGATCATCCTGATTCCAGTAAATGGACCGAACCAGAACGGTTAAAGATATTGCTGGCTGAAAGCCTGATTGGCAGTTCCATTTTGTTTTACGAAAAGCCCTTAAGTACGGAGCAGGAATTATCGGCCATCGTTCAGCGAACCATTGAAAGCATTACCAATTTTTACAATCATGTTTTCCCTGAACTGGCCACGTCATCAAAATCCTGGTTTGGAAAAAAGAAAACTACGATGGAACTGGCCGAACAGATTTTGGAGAAACGGGTTGGCCGCTCTTCTTCCCAGGCCAATAATTTTTGGGTCAATTTTTTTCATAATAGCTTGTTGTTTCTCGACATCTATATTTTTGGTGAATGGATCCACACGAAAGGCGACCAAATAGTTTCAGATTTTTTTAAATACCAGCGGGAAGAATTGCGCTTTTCTGTGGTGAAAATAATTGCCTCGTCTGCCCATGCCAATCACATTATTGAATTTGAAGAACGTAAACTGTTTGAATTCTTTTTAGAAAGTGCACACCTGTCAACAGAAAAGAAAAAAGAGGCGAGGGCCATTTTAGATCAAGGCCTGGAAATTGAGGGCATTGAACTGCCCACCAACAATAGCTGGATATTAAGAAAATACTTTTTGGAAATGGCCATCCTCACCATTTGGGCCGACAAAAAAGTGGGCGATGAGGAATTGGTGTTTCTGAAAAGGCTAACAAAGCATTTGAACTTTACCGATGATGAAATGGAAAGCAGTATGATTGCCATTGAAGGATTTCTCCTTCAGAATTGGGATCAGTTAGAGCACCTGCAAAACAAAACTGCTTTTGAACAAGTGAGTGAACAATTTATAAAAAGAATCGCCAAGGTTACTGAGTTGCACAAGGGGCGGCTAATCAAGGAAGTCAAAGGCAACGAAGAAATGGTGAAGCTGTTGAGGCAGTCGCAATCGGACGAACTCGACACGGAGGATAAATTAAGAATGCGGGAAATGATCATCGCTATACTCAAAACCATACCCAATTTTAGCCTGGTTTCGTTGCCGCAGAATTTCTTAACCTTACCAATCCTGTTGAAAGTGCTTCCAAAAGATTTCTTTATAGAGGCATTGAACTAATTACTTTTTCTGTTCGGCTTCCTCTACTTTCTTCTTAGCCGGAACAATAATGGAAAACACGATGGCCAATGTAAGGGTAACAATAATGATACTGAAGGAAAGCTCGGGCTTGATGTGAGTGAGCGAATCTGGCAAGTATCCCTCCCCGATTTCGAGGAGCATTTTGGCCCCAATAAAAAACAAGATGATGGAAAGGCCTTTTTGCAACAGGTAAAACTTGTCGAGAATGCCGGCCAGTAAAAAGAACATGGCCCGCAGGCCCATCACGGCAAAAATATTGGAGGTGTATATCAGGAATTCATTTTGTGTAATGGCGAATGCTGCGGGGATAGAATCAACCGCAAAAATTATATCGGTTGTTTCTATTAAAACAATCACCAGGAAAAGTGGCGTGAACATCAATTTCTTATCCACCCGGATAATGAAGCGGCCACCCATTTCATCCTTGGTGATAGGCAGGTATTTACGGCAAA
The DNA here is from genome assembly GCA_043767095.1 of Bacteroidota bacterium. Taxonomy (GTDB): domain Bacteria; phylum Bacteroidota; class Bacteroidia; order Cytophagales; family Cyclobacteriaceae; genus ELB16-189. The sequence goes on along the minus strand of JAYUHI010000137.1, from coordinate 419 downwards.
GCCGGAGAACCGGATTTTTCTCAGGATCAATGCTGGCATCGTGGTCGTTAAAATAAATCTTGATGCCGGAGTAAATCAGGAGCACCCCGAAGATGTATAATATCCAATGAAACTGGGCCACCAGAAGGGCGCCAACGAAAATAAAAATCCCCCTGAAAACCACTGCTCCTAAAATGCCCCAGAATAAAATGCTGTGATAATATTCTTCCTTAACGGTGAAGTATTTCAGAATGAGCAGAATAACGAAAATGTTGTCAACCGAGAGGGCATATTCCGTCAGGTAGGCTGAGAAATATTGGATCATCGCATCAGTACTACCCTGGCCGTCAGGGCCGCTGCGATCAAACCGATAGATCATATAACCGAACACGGTACTCACCAAAACCCAGAAAATGGACTGGTAAAGGGCCGATTTGGTT
>JAYUHI010000136.1:0-2254 GCA_043767095.1 Bacteroidota bacterium | reverse complement strand
CAAACACAGAAGTATTTATGCTCCGTTTACCGGATATGAGTTCCGCATCTATAATTGGAAAAAATCCCTGATAGCTAACTTTAGTCCTCCAGCTTCCTATTTTCTCATCCGCATCATAGCGGTAACCAAAATCAAGTGTTGTTGTACCCAACAAATCTTTTGATGAAACCCCTAAATCCAAATAACTCAGGGAAGAATTTGTGTAAGGGCCCCAGCTATGGACATTGACCATGCCTTTCAGTTTATTATACTTTGTTTTGGGGAAAACATTTTGAGGAACACTGTCCAAAATATTGGGCCGCCCCTCTTGGTCAACCAGATGCTGAAAATAGCCTTCTCCAGTACGAGCAACACCATCAAGTGGCTTCCAGTAGTACGGATCAAATTCGGCTTTCACTACATCCATTCCATTTTTGGTCTGCTCGCTATAATACAGTGTCTTTCCATCCGGTGAAACTGATGGATTATAAGACCCATGTTTGCTGGAGGTGACTTGAAATTTCTTTCCTGTCTCCAGGTTTAAAACATAGATGTTGTCAATACCACTGTAGGGTGAATTGTAAAAAAGATATTTTTCATAAAGGACAGGATGGCCAACGTTTTCTTGTGAAGCATTAATTAACACAACCGGCTCACCCGATTCATACTCATACTTCACTACAGTTTTTCCGGAGGGGGTCAACTGTAAAGCCACTATTGATTTTCCATCAGAGCTCCAGCGTGGCATAGAGATAAATTGATTGTCTGGACTGTTGAACTCTTTCAACACCTTGCCACTAGCATACTCCAGCACCACTAGCTTGATTTTATAATCGATCCCGCTTTCAACTGTAGCCACTTTGCTGCCATCTGGCGATAACGCAGCAGATGAATATCGCGAATGTTTTGAAATGATTTTTTTCTTTCCCGAAGCAAAATCATACGCCACAATCATAGAATAAGATTTCACCAGCCACCGGGGATCATAGCGATATTCATTCCATACCACTTTCATATTAGCTGTACTTAAGAGGCCAGCATCGTTCACCGGGCCTTGCACAAACTTTGATTTCTCCCGGCCATCATTCAAAACAACCAACCGTTCAATATCACCTATACCTGACTTTACCGCCACAACACTTCCGTCTTCCAATGGCTGGGGATATTGATAGTCTGTGTAGGCAGAAGTTGATCGGGGGTTCACTTTTTCAAATGGTGTGAATTCAAGACTGTCTAATTCTGAGGTCCATTTATTTTTGAGATCGGCTGCCATCTCTTTGTACAGATCAACAACATGAAGGCCCGTTTCTTTTTTAATAGCGCGCGAAAATGTGAAAGGGATAAAGGGAACGCTCCAGGCACGCTTTGCAATTCTGTTCCAGATTTCTGCCTCTCCTGTTTTCTTTCGCAAATAGGAGACCATGTGATAACCCAACACGTAATGATTGGGTATGTTGTGCTTGTACGACCGCAGGTATTGCTTATGATAGTTGAAGGTTTTTCTCTCCAAAAGATTGGTGCGAAAGAGCAAATCAAAATTTGGTATACGGCCACGGCCGCTGTGTGTAAAGGCCGTTTCTGTGGCTACAGCATCGCCTTCCCAAAACCATTGAGGTGCTGCCACGAAAGCCATTCCAGCAGCAGCTGTTTGGCCAAAAACAAAATACACGAGTTTGTTAAACCCGGTAATGCTCTGCTGAAATTGAACAATATGCCGGTATTCATGTGAGGCCAATAAGCTCAACCAATCGTTGGTGCCCGCAAAATTATAATCCTGAACAGGCATGGTAAAAAACTCAGAGCGCCTGGGCGCAAGCGTTACAAAACCATTAGAAATGGAGGATTGATTTTGAAGTAAAACAGAAATCTTTTTTGGCTGCACACCCATCGTAGCGGCTTCGGGCACACGTATGTGTTCCAGGGTGTTGGCCATTCGCTGCGCCTGTTGATCAAATCCAAGCGGATAAAGAATTCTGAAATTTGCGGTATTGATCTGATACCATTTTAAGCTTGGTGGATTGGTTTGAAGGGTGGCCGATTCCTGTCCAAAAGCAGCAATAAAAACAAAAAACGCTAGTATCCACAAAACCGCTCGTCTCGAAAAGGAATTCATGATGTCCTATTAAATTAAAGCCCGTAAACTACATTAGCTTTATGATAAATAATAGAAATTCTTCATTTTTGAACTCAGATATTTAAGTTAGCAAATTCAACTACTTATAATCAGGATTACAAAAACCAGCCATGCTCAAAAAACTTCAAGATTTTTATATCA
>JAYUHI010000135.1:0-12822 GCA_043767095.1 Bacteroidota bacterium | reverse complement strand
AATAAGGTAATAAGGTAGATTTGGATTATGGATTAATGTTCTACTAAGGTTAATAAAGAAAAATGGCAATGGTTTAAAAAAAGACAATTTTCCTTAATTGAATTTTGGGTGGCCCAGCGCGGAAGTTAAGACCATATGACCAGCTAAATTCAGTGCGTCTCAGTGAACTCTGAATGGTGACAAACGTTTTTATTAGAAAAACATCAATACTATGAAAACAACTTACGCCATAATTATCCTGTCAATTGTCTTTGTGTTTGACGGCCAGAGCCAAAACAAAGAACTCGATGCCCGGGTGGAAACCTACCTGAAAAAAAACCAGGGCAAATGGCGCGACCTCAATGTGCCTTATGAAGACGGCAAAATCCTTCACGATATCATTGTGAAGAATGGCTACACATCAGCGCTGGAAATCGGAACGTCAACCGGTCACTCCACCATTTGGATTGCCTGGGCCATGAGCAAAACAGGCGGCAAAGTGACTACTATTGAAATCGATTCGAAGCGGCACAAAGAGGCGTTGAAAAATATTGAAGAGGCAGGCTTATCAAAATATGTGGATGCCCGTCTGGCCAATGCCCATGATTTAGTAAAAGAACTTCCCGGTCCGTTTGATTTTGCTTTTTCGGATGCGGATAAGAATTGGTACAAACAATATTTCCTCGATATACATCCAAAATTAAAACCGGGTGGCTGTTATACCACCCATAATGTAGCAGACGGACAAGCGGGAGCTACCTACATCGACTTCATTAACAACCATCCCGATTATCAATCAACCATCGATAGAACGAGCCGGGCGGGAGTAATGATCAGTTATAAGAAAAAGTAAGGCAGAGTATTCATCCGGGGGTTCTGCCATTATTTTTGTGGAACCTATCGGCTTATTCTACTAACCATAAAATTTGAACCACAATAGACACATAGTCACATAGGTTTTTCACATAGCATTTGCATTTTTCTATGTGTGCCTTTCTATGTGCCTATGTTACTCCTATGTGGTTTAAAAAGTAAAAAGCAAGGCAGAGTATTCATCCGGGGGCCTTTAGTTATAGGTAATTCAAAAAGTTAACACCGCTCCAACCATTTAACCTACGGGCCTGTCTAAGGGATTGTAGTTTAGGGTAACTATAAAGGGGCAGAGGCATATTGGGTATATAGTCTTGCCCCTTTTCTTTTTGGGAAGTTCAAAGAGAGGGGCTACACTTCTAAAATCAAAAATCAGCATTCATCATTCGAAATTCAAATTCGATTTTTGAATGATGAATGATGATTAACGAAGTAAGAATGATGAAGTGAGCGATCTCACATCATTAGTTTCCACTCTCAAATCACCTTCCCCTTCCACCTCCCCGATTTCACGTACCAATAAGCCATCGAAAACATTGAAGTCCAATACACAATTTCTGAAGCCCAGCCCCACGTGATGGGGAGGAAAAAATAAACCAGTATCACATACACGTAAACGCAATACAGCACAATGGTAATAGCCTCGATGGTGAGGTTAACCACCGTGTTTCCTGTGCCCGTTACGGCATTGAGCCACACGGTTGAAAAAGACATGAGTAAAAGTGCAACCGAGATGACCCGAACAACCGGAATGGCTTCGGAAGTAAAACTTTCGTTTTGCCCAAAAACCGAGAGGATAATTCCAGGCGCCAGATTGAGCAGCACAACAATGACAAGGGAAATAAAAAAACTAACCTTCGATATTTTCCAGATCAAGGGCAACACTTCTTCATTTTTCTTTTGCCCGATAACATTGCTCACCATGGTGTTGGTGGTGGCGGCAAACGCCCAGGAAAAAATTCCAGTGAGTCCGAATACATTGCGCATGGTATTGGAGATGGATAGTGCACGCTCCCCGTGGTGTTCAATCATCAAATAAAAATATTCCCAACTGGCAATGCTGATGGCGAACTGGAGAATGAGCGGTGAGGACTGAACTAGTATTAACCTCGTTATTTTCTTGTCCAATTTCCAACTTGTGAAAAGTTGAAATGACCGGTGAATTCCTTTGAGGTGAATTACTCCAAAGATTACAATCAGGCCCATGCCTTCGGCCACGATTGAGGCATAAGCTGCTCCGTTGAATCCGATTCGCGGCAATCCGAAATGACCATAGATCAATCCATAATCAAGAAAAATATTGGTGAGCGCTTCGGCCAGCGTGCCCCACACCAGCAGTTTAGTTTGATTGGTGCCCACTAATAAAGCATTGCGCATTACATACAAATAGAGCAGGGGCAACCCCCAGATGCGGATCAATAAAAAACTGACCACTTCATCCGCGATGGCCTGGTTGTGAATGAGTGACCGCAACACTGCGGGGGCAATTAAATAGGTGAGAAAAATTCCTAACGCGGCAAAAGCGAGCGCAATCCACACCCCATGAAAAAATAAACTGCCAATTTCTCCATGCCGGTTTTCTCCGGCCCTGCGCGCAATCAAAGCCTGCAATCCATTGTTGAGTCCGTTCCCAACCACGGCAAAGATTAAATAATACACACCCGTAATTCCCGCGCTGGCCAACTCCCGTTCACCAAGTCCGGCAAGAAAAATATTATTCGTTAAGAAATTTATCTGAGGCACCAGCATGGCCAATGAAATAGGCAAGGCCATTTTCAATATGTCGCGATAACCGGTGTTGAGACGGAGGTCCATTTGCAATTTTAGTCCCGATGCTTCGGGATAGATGGGTGATTTACGATTTTTCTCCGATCTGAAAAACCGTTACCTCACCCCCGTCCCCTCTCCTATGCGGAGAGGGGTGCCCTCTTTAGTAACATTGTGCGGTGGGTGATGCCCTTTGGTATGCTCGTATCTAAATTCAAAAACAGATTTATCATTATTCGAACAAACAGGATTATAGGAACTTGAACGTAGTTTTTCAAAACAGCAAGCTTCGATAGCGAGTCACCCCTCTCCTTTGGGAGAGGGGCAGGGGGTGAGGTTTATCCCACATACAAGACCAGCCCTTTTAAATATTCCCCTTCCGGATGAAAGGCTGAGACTGGATGATCAGCGGGTTGAGATAAATGGGAGAGTACTTTCACTTCGCGCCCCGCCTGAATAGCCGATGACATTACTGTATCGTAAAATAATTTCCGGTCAACCACCTGCGAACAGGAGAAAGTGAAAATGATGCCGCCCGGCTCAATCATTTTTATGGCCTCAGCATTTAAACGCTGGTAGCCTTTCATTGCCTGATGACGGGCATCGCGGTGCTTGGCAAAGGCGGGAGGATCGAGAATAATCAGATTGTATTTTTCGGTGGTCGATTTAAAGTAATCAAATGTATCGGAGGCTAAGCAAGCATGTTGACTGGAATCAAATCCGTTCAGCTCAATATTCTTTTTGCAAAGTTCTACCGCTTTCGCGGAAGCATCAACCGAGTGAACGAGTTGAGCACCATTTCGGATGGCATAAATAGAAAATCCACCGGTGTAACAAAAAGTGTTCAATACTTTTTTACCGGATGAATATTCTGCTACCAGCTTCCGGTTCTCGCGCTGGTCAAGAAAGAATCCGGTTTTCTGGCCTTGCTCCCAATCCACTAAGAACTTATTTCCATGTTCTAAAATTTCGTGCGGAACCTGGCCTGATCCAAAAAGATACTCGGCATTCTCCCCCGCCTGCGACTTATAAAAAACAGAATCAACCTGAATTGAATCAGCAATGGCGCTTGCGATTAAATGCCTGTCGCGGTGCATGCCCTCAGAGTGCGATTGAACAACAGCCACCCTGTTATACACATCCACAATCAACGCGGGCAATCCATCACCTTCACCATGCACCAGCCTGTAGCTATTGGTATCGCCCGAAATTATTTCAATGTTCTTCCTGAGTTGGAAGGCCTGCTGAATCTTTTGATGATAAAAATCAGGTGGCGGAAAATCTTTTCCAAAGTGCAGCACCCGCAAGGCAATCGACCCGTTCTGAAAGTGACCAAACCCGAGAGGAGTTCCCTTCCAGTCGTCCACCTCAACCCAATCACCGTCCTGAACAGTTCCTTCTTTCCGCAGCACACCGCCTGAAAAAATCCAAGGATGAAACCGCCTGATGGAGACTTCACGCCCTTGTTTCAAAACAACCTTACCCGAAATATTCATGCGGTAAAGCTAAATGGAACATCATGGAAATAGATTTAAAAAACGAACTAAATTCCCCCTGTTTTCGTATTAGCTCTACCGATTTATATTTGCGATGCAGGCGTTTGAGAGCAGCATGAAAACCAGTTCTGGAAATAAAAACTTTTTAGTTAGTCCGTGCATCTAATGCCTGCGGAATGAAGTCTATGTTTAACAAAAAAAGTAAACAATAAAATATATGAAGCAGTTTGGTTCACTGGTGTTGGCTGCCATACTCGGCAGCACCATTACTTATTTTGCCTTTCAATGGTATGGAGTTTCTCCTGCCAACGTAAAGATTGAACACATCCAGGGCACGCCTGTGCAAAGCGTGGGCTACACGGTTAATGAAAAGGGTGAAATGGTGCCGTTGGATTTTACGGGCACAGCCGAAAAAGTTACGAAGGCAGTTGTGCATATTCGCTCTACATCAAATTCAAGAATTACGCAACGCGAGAACAGTAATGACCCCTGGCAGTTTTTTTTCGGCCCTCAAGGCCCGGTTGATCGCGGCCCCAGTCAAAGCACAGGGAGTGGCGTGATTATTAATGCTGAAGGGTATATTGTAACCAACAATCATGTTGTTCAGGATGCCGATAAAGTGGATGTAACGCTTTTTGATAACCGCACCGTAAAAGCAGAAGTGATTGGCACCGACCCCGACACCGATTTGGCCGTGATTAAAATCACCGAAAAGAATCTTTCCTTTTTGTCATTTGTGAATTCCGATCTCGCCAAAGTCGGTGAGTGGGTGCTGGCCGTAGGCAACCCTTTCAATTTAAACTCAACCGTGACAGCCGGTATTATTAGCGCGAAAGGAAGGAACATTAATATTATCGGAAACAGCAGGCCACAGCAATTCGGCCCCGATGGGCAACCCATGGGCAGCACGGCCATTGAATCGTTTATTCAGACAGATGCAGCCATCAACCCAGGTAACAGCGGTGGTGCTTTAGTTAACCTTTCAGGCGGATTGCTTGGGATCAATACGGCAATAGCCAGTCAAACCGGATCGTATGTTGGTTATGGTTTCGCGGTGCCGGCCAACATCGTAAGTAAAATTGTGGAAGACATCCTGGCTTATGGAGCCGTGCAACGGGGATGGCTCGGCATTCAGGTGTCCCCTGTCAACAGCGAAATCGCCAAAGCAAAAGATCTGGCTGTAACGGAAGGCGCCCTGGTGACTGGTTTTGGAGATTGGGAAGACAAGAGCGCGGCTAAAGCATCAGGCATAATGAATAATGATGTTATTGTGAAGCTGGATGAGACCATCATCAAATCCAACACGGCATTAATTGAGTACATTGGAATGAAACGCCCCGGAGATAAAGTGGTGGTTACGGTGAACCGGGCAGGGAAGGAGAAAGTATTTAATGTTACCTTGAAGAACCGCGAAGGCAATGTGAGCACGGTGAAGCGTGAAGAAAAAGATGCGGTGACTGCCCTGGGCATTGAGTTGGAAGATGTTGATGCGAAAACGTTAAGCAGGCTTGAGTTAGATAATGGCGTAAAAGTGAAATCCCTTAGCAATGGAAAAATGGGAAGGTACACCGACATGGAAGAGGGGTTTATCATCACGCGGGTGGATGACACGGAAGTAAAATCGGCCAAAGAAGTGAACGAATTATTGAAGAATAAAAAAGCTGGTGATTTGGTTACGTTCTCAGGCGTTTACGAAAACTACTCACGGGAGTATATATATGCGATCAGGATGTGAATCAGTCCACAGACGACAGTCAACAGTCCACGGTTTTGAAAACTAAATTATTACAACATGAGAAGGCTATTCAGAAAAGGTGAGCGAGTGAGAAGTAAAATTGATGGTAAAGTGATGGAGGTATTAAAGTACCTGAAAAGAAATTTGCTCCAGGTGAAACTCTTCGACCAGGAGAAAAAAGAAATAAATGTGCGCACTATAAAGGAGAAAGAAATTTCGAGCGCGGCATAAGAGCAATGAAAGTTAACCTGGATGAAAAGTTCCCGGCCTTTTCCGAGCACTGGCACCCGTACATAATCGGGGAGCTGAACAGCAACCATATTAAGTTAGCTAAACTAAAAGGGGAGTTCGTCTGGCATAAGCATGATGATGAGGACGAACTCTTTATTGTTTTGGAAGGTACACTCATGATGGACTTTCGTGAGCAAACTGTTTCAGTAAATCCTGGCGAGATACTAATAGTTCCTAAAGGGACTGACCACAGGCCCTGGACAAATGGGGAAGAGGTAAAGATCATGCTGGTTGAACCAAAGGCCACTAAACATACCGGCAACCTGATCACGGAAAGAACAGTAGAGCAGCAAGAGTGGATTTAAATGCCTGAAAAGGCCGATTATACCTTTGGTATTATACCTTTAGTATAATACCTTTGGTGTAAGTAACTGGTGAGGCATGAACCCATTTTTAGTTATCGGATACGAAGAAGGCTTGTTCTGCGACCGTGAATCCGAAACGGATCTCCTGCTTCGAAGTATAAATAATAAACGCAATACCTGTATTATTTCCCCGAGGCGTTTAGGTAAAACCGCATTAATCCATCATGTTTTTGGCCAGTTAGAAAATTGGGTGTGTGTTTATGTTGATTTAAACCGCTGCAATAATCTCGATGATTTTCTGAAAACGCTGGGATCGGCATTGGCCAATGTTCCGCAAACCAATAAATTGTCTTTATTACAAATTCTAACTTCATTAAAATTTACCGTGGAGGCCGATGCGCTTACCGGCCAGTACAATGTTGGCTTTAATTTGGTGAAGCCAGGCGATAATAAGAAGTCTGTTTCGGAATTGCTGAAGGTGCTTTCCCGGCATAAAAATGTTGTTGTAGCCTTAGATGAATTTCAACAAATACTTTCTTTCCCCGATTCTCAAGTCGAAGGCTGGCTCCGCACAGAAGCTCAATTGCACAACTCGATTCGCTTTATCTATTCAGGAAGCCATCAGCGTGTTCTCAACGAAATGTTTGGATCGAAAAACCGGCCCTTCTATCACAGTGCTGAATTAATGAAATTGGGGTGCATCGAAAAAAATAATTACATCTCATTTATTGTTCAACATTTTAAAAAAGGAAGGAAGGTAATTCCTTATGAAACGGCAGGATTTATCTATGACTATTGTTTTGGGTTCACCGCCTATATTCAGCAAGTGTGTAATCACCTTTTTGACATGAATGAAAAACACATTACGGAGGAGTTAACGCTGCGGGTTGTGGGCGACTTGTTGAAACAATATGAACCCTTTTATCTAAAGATAATAAAACCATTAACGGGTATTCAATTGCGCACCTTAACGGCTATGGCGCAATTGAAAAAAGTTTATGCGGTAACAGGAAATGAATTTATGAGAAGGGCCAGCCTTACCAATGCCTCTTCTGCCAGCAAAGCCGTTAATGCCTTGTTGAACAATGACCTGATCTATACCGATATAGACAGCCAGGGCAAAGAATTTTATTCCATTGATGATGTTCTCTTTATGCGATGGCTGGAACGGTATGGCGCTTAGCATGATTAAAGGCTTCAAGCTGTTACCTTTACCAAAAGATTAAGCCATTAAATCGTTTAACATTCCCCCGCTTTACCAATCCTCCCTCATCGGGAGGGTGAAAGAAATCCGCAGGCAAAAAGATCTTCGTAAACAGGATTTTTCTCCGAGCGTTTTGGATTTCGGACCGGTGCGGTTTTTTGTTGCCCGGCATTTTGGGTTTTGTTATGGCGTGGAGAATGCTATTGAAATCAGTTACCGGGCGTTGGAAGAAAATCCTGACAAGCAAGTTTATCTGCTGAGTCAGATGATTCACAATCCCGAAGTAAACAACGATTTACAAAGCCGGGGTATTCAGTTCATCATGGATACGGATGGAACGCAGTTTATCCCGTGGAAGGAAATCATGAAGCACGATGTGGTGATCATTCCGGCCTTTGGAACCACAACAGAAATTGAACAGTTGTTGTTAGACAAAGGTGTTGATGTTCAGCAGTACAACACTACCTGCCCTTTTGTTGAAAAAGTGTGGAACCGGGCGGAGAAGTTGGGCAAAGGTGAGCACACGATCATCATCCATGGCAAACCGAACCACGAAGAGACACGAGCGACTTTTTCTCATAGTGCTGGCAACGCTCCTTCCATAATTGTCAAAGACATGAATGAGGCAATGGCTCTGGGAAGATTTATTACGGGCGAAGCGAACATGTCAATTTTTGCCGAAGAGTTTAAAGGAAAATATTCTGCAGGTTTCGATCCCGAAAAACATTTATTGAAAGTTGGTGTGGTGAATCAAACCACGATGCTGGCAACCGAAACACAAGCGATTGCCGATTTTTTCAAACAAATCATGATTCAACGTTTTGGTGAGGAGAATTTAAAAGATCATTTTGCCGATACCCGCGACACGCTTTGCTATGCCACCAACGACAATCAAGACTCTACTTACCAATTGCTGAATGTTCCAGCCGATCTGGCCATTGTGGTTGGCGGTTATAACAGTTCAAACACTTCGCACATTGTAGAGCTATGCGAACAAAAGTTTTCCACCTACTTCATCAACTCCGACCTGGAAATAAAATCGAAATCCGAAATCCATCATTTTGATTATCATCGCAAACAAAAGAACATAACAACCGGATTTTTGCCGGATAAAAATCAGGTGAACATTATTCTCACCAGTGGAGCCTCCTGCCCGGATACGGTGGTGGACAGGGTGATGCTGAAGCTTTTAGAATATTTTCCGGAATCCAGGCCGGCTTCGGAAGTGGTTGCTTCATTTGAAAATACTTTTATGTGATATAAGTTAATCCATAACTTTAGACGTGCAGAGATTTATTCTATTCTTGCTAATTCTCCCGGCTATTTGGGCTTACGCTCAAGATCAAGACACGGTTAAGGTTTTGGATGAGGTGGTGATCAAAGCCTTTGCCCACGACCGGCCTTTATTGGATGTGCCTGCCGCCATCGCTAAAATTTCTTCTGCAGACCTGGAACGTTTCAGCAACACGAATATTCTTCCTGCCCTCAATGCGCAGCCTGGCGTTCGAATGGAAGAACGCTCGCCTGGAAGTTATCGCCTCTCCATCCGCGGAAGCACTTTGCGCTCCCCGTTTGGTGTTAGAAATGTAAAGGTGTATTGGAACGGAATCCCACTCACCGACCATGGGGGCAATACCTATTTGAATCTTTTAGATTTTGGATCCATTGATAATCTTGAAATTATCAAGGGGCCAGGCTCCAGTTTGTACGGGGCAGGAACGGGTGGCGTGCTGTTGCTTGAAAAAAATCCAGTTAACAAAAATCGAATTTCTGGGGATGCACAGGGAGGGAGCTATGGGATGCAGCGCTACAGAATTGGGGCTGACATATCTTTTTCCAAGTTTAATGTTGGCGTTGATTATGCTCACCAGGAATCGGATGGTTACCGGCAGCAGTCGGCTATGAGGAGGGATATGGTCGGGATACGATCCAATGTTTTGTTGGGCAAGAAAAATTCACTGTCATTTAATTTCTTTCATTCCGATCTGTATTACCAAACTCCGGGTGGCCTCACCAAAATTCAATATGATACTCTCCCCACCATGGCCAGGCCTGGGGCAGTGGATAAAAAAGCGGCCGTTTACAATAAGACTTTCTTCGGAGGCATCACATTAGAAAGTGATTGGGGCAACCGGTGGACAAATACTTTTTCAGCATTTGGAAATATTACCGAATTTGAAAATCCAACTACCCGCAATTATGAAAAACGAAGTGAGCGCATGGCCGGCTTTCGCTCGGTAACCCAATTTAGAACGGCAAAAGGCAAGCTTACTTTTGGTGCTGAGTTCCAACCGGGTAAATCATCTATTTCGGTTGGCGCGAATAATACCGGGGTGTTCACTGACCCCGCCAGCAAACTTCGCCTGCCCTCCACCATCCTTTTTCTTTTCGCTCAATACGACTGGAACCTGCCCGCTAATTTTTTCTTAACGGCTGGTATGAGTGTCAACAAACTCACCATTAAGGTGGACGACTTATCAAACGTGAATAAAAGATCGTTCAGCCCAATCTTATCTCCACGTTTGGCATTGCTCAAAAAACTGAACCAGAATTGGTCCGCTTATGTGAGTTACAGCCAGGGATATTCGCCACCTACATTGGCGGAGATTTATCCATCCAATGCTGTTTACAATTCCACCCTAAAACCCGAAACTGGAAGCAATTATGAAGCGGGTATTCGCGGGGGCTGGAGTTTTTTGCAAACCAACTTAACCCTTTACTCTTTTCATCTCAACCAAGCCATTGTGCTTAGACGGGACAATGCCGGTGCTGATTATTTTGTGAATGCAGGTGGCACGGAACAAAACGGGGCCGAGGTTCTGGTGAAACTCAATCTAAATAACATCATGCCGGCCAAACAAAAATTAAGCTACTGGATTTCTTTCACCTATAATTCATACCACTTCAAAAATTATTTTCAAGACACAATCAGTTATTCAGGCAACCAGATGACGGGCACACCTAAGCAGGTAATGGTTTGGGGCCTGGATTATGAATGGAAGGGCTTTTACACTAACGTTACCGCCAATCAGGTTTCCAATATTCCCTTAAATGACGCCAACACAGTTTATGCAAAACAATATTATTTACTGGGTATAAGGGCGGGGTATCGTGTTGGAAAAAATAAACAACCGCTGGAAATATTTATTGGAGGTGATAATTTGATGGATAAAAAATACAGTTTGGGAAATGATTTGAACGCGGCTGGCGGTCGTTATTACAATGCAGCGCCTGGCAGGAATTTCTATGCAGGATTGAAGTTGAGGCTCGATTTAAAGTGACCCAAAAAAGCAAAACGAAATTAGTTAACTTCGCTGCATGGCTGCAGAACCCAATCAGCAAGAGTTTCTTTTAAAATCCAGAAAACTTTATAGTCGCTTTGCCATCATTTGCCTGTTTGCCCTTGCCTTGCTGCATGGCATTCATTCGTTTTTCTTTACATTTTTTTTCTGGCTTTCTGTCGGGTTCGGGGTAATGGCCCTGTACTATCATATTGTTTTCAAACGGGGCGACAGAAGCCAGCCAGCACCCAAATATTCATCATCCAGGTCGCGCCAAACCCGGCCATCGCAACCAGACCCTCAGGCCATGACCCCAGAGTCAAAACGTTTTGTGCTTCTCGTGGCGCTGGGTATTGGTGGTCTTTTTGTGCTGATCACGGTCATGGCTTTATTTTTTGGTGGTGAAAGCCCTTCTACGAAAGGAGAAACCAAACTGGCACAAGAGGGTGAAAAATACCAGGCGGCATTTGACCAATACGACCAAAAAAATTATCGCGAGGCAATCAACATACTGAAACCCGATTTGCTAAGCGGGCTTTCCGACTCCCAGTCCATGCTGCTGTTGGGGGATAGTTATTATGAAGAAAAGAATTTAGACTCCGCTTATGTCTGGTACTCGAAAGCGTATGGGCTTGGTGAGAGGAGCGCCATACTTAGTCACCTGATGGCTTACATTCTCGACACCAAAGGCAACACACACGATGCCATTCTGTTTTACAAAGAAGCCATTGGACAGGACAGCGCCAGGGCTGAAATTTATAAAAGGCTGGCTGAGTTGGAACCTGAAAAATCGGAATGGTATTTGGAAAGAGCGGAATCGTTCAAGGAGTAGAAGCCTCTTAAAATATCCTGTATCCTACCACTACCTCAACATATTTCTCCAGAATTTTTCCATTGAGATTGCGGCTGGTTAAATAATAAGAACGATCAACCGGAACGGCCCAGTTATCCTCAAGGCCTTTAAAGTACATATCCTGTAACGATTTGCTCACCCGCCAGGAAAATTGAAAACGCTTGTATCGGCCACCCAGTTCCAATCTTCTGAACAACGACTGCTTCCTGCCCAAGTTAGTGACGTCAGCCTCATCTTGGTAATAACTGGTAGAGGGCGGATTAGTACCTAAGTTTGAACTGATGGAGTAAATGCCTTCCTCAGCCAGATGGGCTTCCAATAAAATGCTGCCGCTCACACCAGCACCCACAAAAAGATTGAAGTTCTCTACGAGGGGAAACGGCTGCCAATTCAGTTTAAGCTCAAGAGGAAATTGAACATATTTCATCTTCAACTCCGTTTTCTCGTAGCCATAAATATTAAACAAGTTGGAAATATCCACACCAGACTGATAGTCATAATAAAAACCATTTGCCAAATAGCTGCATCCAGTTACGGCCGAAAGTCCAAACCGTTTTGATTTAGCCGTGATCCTGAATTCTGTTTCTATTCCAGCCAATAGAAAATTTCCACGCGTAGTGCCCGTAGTGAACTCATCGTGAACATTTTCTGTAACCACTTCCAACATCCGGGTTGAGTTAAGCCCCATGAAGGGCGTTACACTGATAGTGTGTTGGGCGTGTGCCCAGCAGCAACAAAACATGAGAAGGCCAATCCATATGTGGTGTGATACTTTCATTTTCCAAGCATAATAAATGCGCCCCAGTAATATGGTTCCGGATATTTTTTTCTGAGATCTATCTGTGCGGCCTTGAATGCCTCCAGATTACTTTTGTCATTTCTCAATTTATAAAAACCGCCCATCAGCTCGGCAGTGGCAGCGTCATCCACTTTCCATAAAGACATAAGTAAATTGCGGGCGCCAGCCACTATGATTGCGCGTTGCAAACCATAAACGCCCTCCCCATTTCTTACTTCACCAAGCCCAGTCTGACAGGCCGA
>JAYUHI010000134.1:0-5366 GCA_043767095.1 Bacteroidota bacterium | reverse complement strand
AAAGCAATACCGAGATCAACAGAGTGTAAGCATCTTTATCGGGAAGGGGTGGATAAACGTTTGGAAAATGTTTCTCCAAAATTCGAAGGATGTCATTGGCTTTCTCTTGCTTGGTCATTCAGCGGGTGGCTTGTGAGGATGAACTGTCAAAAACCTCACCTTTTTAGTCATGCCCGTTACGGGTACAACAAATATTTTTTTCTTATTGCTTTGAAAGAAGTCAAATCTTTCTGCCAGGTTTCCCTGATTTGTTCTTCCGTCATTCCTTTTTTTATCTGCTCTTTAAGAATAGAGTTCCCGGCAAGCTTATCAAAATAGGTTGTAAAGAATTTCTCTTTTTCAGGAAAGGCGTTGTACAGTTCAATCAGGTAGCTGAGATCGATCTGCTTTTTTACTGTAACTTTTCTCAGATCAAGGCCATAGCAAACCCGGTTTTCCAACGGTGGGGTTTTGGCCATGCCCACAATACTTATCGGTGTAAAATTAAATGCATAAGATTTTAAGTTTGGGTGGCCGACAAACTCAAACGGATTTTGTGTGCCCCGGCCAATACTTAATATAGTCCCTTCAAATAAACAGGTTGATGGATACAAGGCTATGGCATGATCATTAGGCAGGTTGGGCGATGGTTTAATGGCAAGTGAATAAGAATCGCCATGCGACCAGTTCTTCAAAGGAATTACCTCAAGGTTACATTTTTGCTTGTTGGCCAGCCAGCCCTCCTCATTACTCAAACGCGCCAGTTCGCCTGTTGTCATTCCATAAACGATTGGGATTTGTATCAAACCAACAAACGATCTGAATTCCGGTTGCATCACAGGCCCATCAACATAGCCCCCATTTGGATTGGGCCTATCGAGCACGATGAGGGTTTTATTGTTCTCAGCGCAAGCCTCCATCATATATAGCACAGTACTGATGTAAGTAAAAAACCTGACACCAATATCCTGGATGTCAAAAATCACCACATCAATGCCCGAGAGATGCTCAAGCGTTGGCTTTTTAGATTTGCCGTAAAGTGAAAATATGGGAAGCCCAGTTCTGGAGTCTATGCTATCATTAATTATTTCTCCGGCATCGGCTGTGCCGCGAAAACCATGTTCAGGGGCAAAAATTTTCTTAAGGTTAACGCCAAGTGTCTTAAGAGTATCAACCAGGTGTGTTTTACCGACCAACGAGGTATGATTGACAACCACGCCAACTTTTTTTGATTTCAGCTTCGGCAACAGAAGGTTGAACTGTTGTGCCCCCACAACTACCTCGCCATTTGATTGTTTCTGATCAGAAGGTTGAGCGGTGCAGGCCGTCCAACAAAAAAGAATCCATAAATATTTTACCTTGGCCATGTAATTAAATTTGTCCAAAGGTGAACCTCTCCTATTTCATATCCAAAAAAATCAGAAATGCATCGGGTGGGTTTGCATCAGCCGTCCATAAAATAGCGGTGGCCAGCATTGGACTTGGCTTGGCTGCAGCCATTGTGTCGTTCCTGATTATGAAGGGTTTCCAGGAAAGTGTTCAGGATAAAATTTTCGACTTCAGCGCGCATTTGAATATCAATAAACTCACGCCTAATAATTCGGTGGAAGAACCAGCCTTTGATTTTAACATTGATTTGGTGGCGCACCCCGGCAACTATCCTTTCGTTGATCATGTTCAGGAGTACGCCCATAAGCCCGGCCTGGTAAAAACAGATGACGAGGTGCTGGGCGTTTTATTAAAGGGAGTCGGAAAAAGTTTTGACCAGGAGCGCTTCAAAGAAAGCTTGATTGACGGAAAGTTTATTACGTTCAGGGATTCGGGAAATTCCAATGACATCGTAATCAGCAAAAACATTTCAAACAAATTAAATGTAAAAACCGGAGATGATTTGATCATTCACTTTTTTCAGGATCCGCCCCGGTTCAGAAGGCTTACCATTTCGGGGATTTATGAAACCAACCTTTCCGATTACTTCGACAACAAAATTATTTTGTGCGATTTAAAATTGCTTCAGCGCCTGAACAGTTGGCCCGACAGTGTGGCCGGAGGACTGCAGGTGTATTTAAAGGATTCTGGCCTCGATCAAACCCGCGCGGCTTACGATGTGCTGGTGGACAGCATTCCGTTTGATTTGTATGTTGAAAAAACCAGCGACCGGTATGTTCAGGTTTTTGAATGGTTGAATTTAATTACCCGGCAGGTGAATATTCTATTGATCATCATCTTATGCGTAGTGTGCGTCAACATGGTTTCGGTAGTGTTGATTTTGGTGATGGAACGCACATCCATGATTGGCCTGTTAAAAGCGCTGGGCAGCCCGAACCAACTCATCAGAAATATATTTGTTTACCAGGGCGTTAACTTGATATGGATAGGACTGCTGGCTGGAAATGTTATCGGACTTGGATTGTGTTTACTTCAGGATCAGTTAAAACTGGTAACGCTTGATGCCAAAAACTATTACATGAGTTATGTGCCCGTGGGTTGGCATTGGGATATTATCCTTCTTCTGAATTTACTGGTGTTTGCCGTGGTTTGGTTAGTGCTGTTGATTCCGGTGAGTGCCGTGAGCCGGATTAATCCTATAAATGCTATACGGTTTGACTGAGGAGTTGGTAGTTGGTAAGAGGTAGTTAGTAAGAGGTAGTTGGTAAGTGGTTACCTCTTACCAACTACCAACTACCAACTACCGATTACCGATTACCGAATATACTTTCTGAACCAGCTTCGAACTGTCATTTCCAGCACTCCAAAAAAAGCTTCCTTAAATATTCCGGTAGACAATTTTGAATCACCTTTGGTGCGATCAGTAAAAACAATAGGCACTTCCAGAATTTTGAAACCATACTTCCACGATTGGTATTTCATTTCTATCTGAAATGCATAACCCACAAACTTTACTTTATCCAGGTCAATGGTTGTCAACACTTTGCTTGAGTAACAAATAAAACCAGCAGTGGTGTCTTTAATCGGCATGCCTGTGATTAGTCTGACGTACCGGCTTGCGAAATAAGAAATCAAAACACGCCCCATCGGCCAATTCACCACATTAACTCCCGTAGCATATCTTGACCCAATAGAGAGATCGGCCCCTTCTTCTGCACAAGCGAGATAGAGCCTCACAAGGTCTTTTGGGTCGTGCGAGAAATCGGCATCCATTTCAAGAATGTACTGGTAGCCCCTGCTCAATGCATATTTAAATCCGGTGATGTATGCGGTGCCCAATCCAAGTTTTCCTGAACGCTCAATCAAATGAAGTCTTTCTTCGCTCTCATTATTGTATTGCCTTTGCATGGATTTGACTAACTCCCCGGTTCCATCGGGGGAGCCATCATCAACAACAATCAAATGAAAATCTTTGGGTAAGCTAAATATGTAATCAATGAGCGGCACAATATTGTCACACTCATTGTAGGTTGGAATTATTACTACTGCGTTTACCAAGATGCGTTAATCGTTATTAGTGAATGGTTAATCGTTGGTCGTTAACTATTAACTGCACGCGATTAACTATTCACGATTCTAAAGTCCAGTTAGGGAGATACCAAATGTAAAGGAGGTCATTTGTGTTTTTGCGGGGCCTTTATCTTTTTCAAACAATGGCGACAAATTGTAAAAAGCAAACCAGTTGAAATTGCCCATGCCAACGCGCATAGACAGGCCATAACGGAATTGGCTCAACCCGTGGCGTTGCCGGTCTTTCAAAATAACTTTCTCCCCATCATTTTTATATTTGATTTTGGAGTGAGCATTGAACAGCACACCCGCACGGGCGCCAATCGACACCCAAAAGGTCCGGGCCAGGTCATCCGGGTTGGAGTTGAACCGAAACTCAATGGGAATATCTAAGTAATCCATTACCATCATCGACTTCTTAATTCCAGAATATGTGGTTGAATCGGAACTGACAAAATTCGGCACCAGGTCGAATTGACCATCGCGCACGGCTGTGTCGGCCAGGTAATAATAATTTTTGAATTTAAACCGTTCCAGGCCAAACCCAATGCCTGGGTTGAACATGAATTTAGATTTTCCAAAACGAATAGGATAATAATAGTAAACGTTGGCGGTGCGCGAACCAAACCATCCTATGTCAAACTTATCTGGAGCTCCTACTGTTCCGTTAACTCCAAAATCTAAAAGGAATGAACCTGGAATATCAGGCCGGTAAACTTTCCTGGCCTCCTGGGCTGAAACGCCAATTGAAATAAAAATAATCAATAAGAAGACTACTAAATGTTTTCCTTCCATTCGGTTAAGTGACAAGTGCATTGTGGTTGATTTTCAATTTAAAGGCCTCAAAAGTAAGGTAATTTGTTGTGCGCGCAAATTACGGCTTTGACGGGTTTGGTTAATTCTTTTACATTTGCGCTCGATTTTTTTAATGGACCCGTAGCTCAACTGAATACCTGCCTGCCGGACAGGCAGGGAGCACTTGACTACGGATCAAGTTTGTTGTTTTAATTTAATTATGGACCCGTAGCTCAACTGAATAGAGCACTTGACTACGGATCAAGAGGTTTGGGGTTTGAATCCCTACGGGTTCACTTTTCAACAGCCCAACATTTCGAACGGATGTTGGGCTGTTTTATTTTAGCTGAATGTTTTTTGTTTATGTTATAAAGAGCCTCAAGAACGGAACTCTCTATAAGGGATCAACGGAGAATTTGGAAAAGCGTCTTATGCTTCACAACCAAGGAAAAGTATCCTCTACAAAAGGACATCGGCCGTGGAGGTTAGTTCATATTGAAAAATTTGAAACGAGAAAAGAAGCGTTGGACAGGGAAAAGCAATTGAAATCAGGAGTTGGAAGGGAGTTTCTTAAAACTCTCGGTCTTTAAAGCAATAGGGGCACTTGACTACGGATCAAGAGATTTGGGGTTTCCTGTCTGCCGACAGGCAGGGAATCCCTACGGGTTCACTATCAGCCCAACATTTCGAACGGATGTTGGGCTGTTTTATTTTAGCTGAATGTTTTTTGTTCTCGACAATTGAAAGAAATTTTCGGTTCACCATTTGCTTTCATCCACAAATTCAGCGACTATCTTTGGCTTAATTAAGACGTTTCTACTGGGAATTTTGTGAAAGGAAATTTGAACCACATAGTTACATAGGCACATAGAAATCCACACATAGGTTAAGTGCCAAAACTACCGTGCCTGTCCGGCAGGCAGGTGTGAAAACCTATGTGCCTATGTTTCTATTGTGGTTCAATATTCGGGACGTACAAAGAAGTGGTCAAAGTCTCACAAAAATCCGGGTAGAACTTGTAAAACAAAAGACTCGGAACTAAAGACTCAGGACTGCGCAATGAAAATCCTCGACCGGTACATACTCAAAAAAATCCTCTCCACTTTCTTTTTTGTGGTGCTGATGCTGACTTC
>JAYUHI010000133.1:0-2259 GCA_043767095.1 Bacteroidota bacterium | reverse complement strand
GCGGGTTTGATGAAGAGTACAAAATCAAGACGTGCGACATGAGTTTGTATTTTCAGGGAGGAGAGGAGGGCAGAAAGGAATTCGCCAAACAATTGGGCGAAGCCATGCGCGGAATTGGGTTCGCCATACTCTCTAACCACGGAATAGATCCTTTGCTTTATGATGAGGCAGAAAGAAAAACAGCAGAAGTTTTTGAAACCACCACCCGCGAAGAGCGGATGAAGTTCCGCGCCCAGCGATTTGGTTCTGTTAACCAGGGATATTTTCCCATGAAAGAAACTACCATCATCCACCCCGATTTAGTGGAAGGCTGGGTGTTTTGCCGGAGAGCGTTTAATATGGACAATGCCCCTGCTTACAATGAATCCGATTATTGGCCGCGGCCGGGATACGAACCTTTCTTCAGAAATCTTTGCCTTCAGCATGAAGCCCTGATACTTCCGATCATGCAAAGCATTCTTCGCTATCTGGGAGTTGACGAACATCTTTACGATAAAAAGTTAACGGGAACAAATTTCGGATTTCGGCTAAACTATTATCCACCCATTCAAGCCGAAGATGATGCCTCCGGTGCCGGTCGAATGCTGGGCCATGAAGATGTTGATCTGTTTACCATCCTTCCCGCACAATCCGTTGACGGGCTGCAAGTATTGAACCGTGAGAATATGAAGTGGATCAGGTTGAATGCACCCAAAGGAAGTATTGTGTTGAACACCGGTGATTACATGCAGCGCATCACCAATGATATTCTTCCTTCCACCACCCATCGCGTGAGCAAGCCAAAAAATAAATCCATGAACAACAAGCCCCGCATCAGTTTCCCCATGGCCGTGTATGTTTGGGAAAAAGAAATCCTGGAAGTATTACCCAACACCGGCCCTCCAAAATACGAACCCATTGAAGCAGAAACATTTCATACCAGAATCACTAGCAAATATTATGGAGATGCGTATGCCGATAAGGGAAAGGTGAAATGATGTTGGTGTCAAGTATCGTCTTCGTCTCGATACGCTATTAGTGTATTCATTCCAATTGGATCGTCCCCCAAAGGGGAGACGATGCTGGAAGATCAGAAATTCAGATGTCGTACTCGAAGCCGGGAACTATAGAAGACATTGTTCAAAGATAATATGGAAGTTGACTTACTTATCTTTTTTTAATTCGTCCAGCCAGTTCACCACCAGCGTAACGGGCACGGAGAAAACATCCCCTTGTGTCGTTTCCACCAGAAACTTATGCCCATCGCTGCTAACGTCATACAAGCTGCGGGTAATGCCAAAACCAATAAAGCTTCCGAATTGAAAAAGCGGACGCTCAAGGCCCACGGTCACAGTAGCATCATTAGTTTTTATTTCTGCAGACATACCCTTTAAATCGAGCGCAACAAAAAATAGCTCCTTGCCATCGCCACGCCAACGCGGCCGGGTGCCGCCTTTGGTGGACACTTGCCACTTGCCACCCGGGCCGGGAAACGGACGAATGTAAATTTCATTTTGACCCGACTCGTTTGACTGATAGGCAATCCACCTGCCATCGGGTGAAAAAACGGCTCCCGTTTCGTTGAACTCAGTTTGTAAAAAAGGAAATGGTTCACGCTCGGATTTCTTGCCAGAACTACTCATAGGTAGTATCCAAATATCCCTGTTACTAGACAGTGAGTGATAGGCAATGAACTTGCCATCACGCGACCAATCTGTAGGAATTTTTGACACGGAGGTTTCGAGGATTACCTCCTCTGCGCCTGCACCACTGGAGGGCCTAAGATAAATATCAACAACACCTTTTATATCCGAACCATACACAATCATCTTGCTATCGGGCGACCACACCGGGTCGGTATCGGTGCCATCGCTAAATGTAAAGCGTGTCCAAGCATCCCGGTTTATTTGGTAGAGCCAGATGTCCAGCGCTCCTTTTGAGTCGACCCTGCTAATAGCAATCCGCTGCCCGTCTGGTGATATCCGGATTTGATTATATAACAGAACATCGCGAAGGCTCCCCAGGCGATTTCCATTTCTGTTGCGCCATTCCAAATTCATGCTACCATCTGTACTAAAGCCGCTTTCGTAAGCGAGAAGCCCATTTTGTGACACTGAGAAAGCCGCATTGGAAGTGAACGTTTCAAAGTAAACCTCGTCTGCAATCCGAATGGGGTCACCTGTCGCCTCAAATTTATCGGCATCAAGCAATTGAGCTAAAAGGGTTGCTCCTTTATAATAAATCAGATACCCATTGGCGTAGGCTAAGTTCGAGCTGGCC
>JAYUHI010000132.1:0-2260 GCA_043767095.1 Bacteroidota bacterium | reverse complement strand
TGAGCCTCGATGGATTTATCGAAGGGCCTAATGGCGAATACGATTGGTGTCCACCTCCTTCGAAAAATGAAATGGAATCTTTCCTGGATGGTATCGATTCTATATTCATGGGAAGGAAAAGTTTTGAGATGGCCGGGGCGTCTATGTTTCCTGGAAAAGCCTGTTATGTTTTTTCCAATTCCCTTAAAAAGGTGAAAGGAAAAAATACAGAACTCGTAAGTGGAAATGTTATCGAAGCGGTGCAGGCAATCAAGCAGCAACAGAAAAAAAATATCTGGCTCTTTGGAGGGGCAAGCCTTACCACCACATTTATGAATCACCACCTGGTGGATGAAATGTGGCTGGGTATTGTGCCGGTTGTACTCGGTCAGGGCAAAGCACTTTTTCAAAACATACAACAGCGGCAACACTTCACCGTGATGGAGTCGGCTGTTTCCAAGGGTTATTTATCATTGAAACTTTCAAGGGGAAAAAAATAAAGGCATCTCTTCCGTATAACAAAATTTATGATCTAGAAAATCGATGAGTTGTATTTCGAAAATTTTCCGCACCTCACCCCCGGCCCCACTCCAATCCCGATACATCGGGAGGAGAGGGGTGCCCTCTTGTGCTGACTCCCGGTTTAGGAAACAGGGTTCATGATTTTAAAATCTTTAGTAGAGGAATGAATATATCTGTTTTATAGAATTTTCAATCGAGCGAGACGAAATGTATCACCACCGCACAATGTTGCAAAGGATGGCACCCCTCTCCGCCTCGGAGAGGGGCCGGGGGTGAGGTGACAATATGAGCGGGTGCCTTCATGTGTTCCTGATGGCTATTTTGGTTGCCGTTGGAAGGATCGGGAGTAAATAAATACTCTACTCACCTTTTACAAACCTATAAACCGCTTTCTTCTTCCCTGAAAGTTTAATCCAATACATGCCGGGTGGCGCTTCAATGCCATTCGCATCATTCCCATCCCAAAATAATTCGCCAGAAGAAATAGTTCCGGAAAGAATCTCCTGCCCCAACGTATTGATGATTTGAAAACTTTGAAAGGCGTTGGTATCAACAGTTAGGTGAAAATATCTTCCCGGGTTCGGGTAAAGGTTTCCATTTGTTTCTTCAAGTCCGGTAATTACACAATCACCGGGAAGGTTGGCATCAATCCAATCGGCTCGGGTAATAATCCAGTTCTTCAGGAAATTGATTTCTTCGGCATAGGTTGCGCCCACATATTGGTTTGGCCAAATATACACACCGAGTATTTTCCATTGATTATAATTTCGCTGTTGCGATTCACCCAACACCACAGCAATAGAATCAATAGTAGCGGAAATATTTTCATTTGATAAAAAGGACTGCCGAAGTTCCGCCCACCGGCAGTTAATCCTTCCCGCAAAGTATGGGTCGTTCATCATACGCCTGAACCAGAACATCCGCTGAGGGTCGTTGTACGTCCAGCCGGGTGCGATTTGTGAGTTGGCCCAATAATCTACGTTGCCGTAACATAAATTAAAATCCCACAGCGGGCCCATGTACAACTTGCCTCCGTCACTGTCTTTGGCCTTGTAGAGATAGGTACTGAAAATGTAACCGTCTACGTTTTTGGCCAGTTCATTCGAGATGATAAAGTCAACAAAGGAATTGGCATCTATATAGTTACGGTAATTATCCGTTCGCGTGGTAAAATTGGAACTGGCCAGAGCGGTGCTGAATTGCTGGATATAATTTTTTATGTAGTCCTGCTGCACGGTCAACAACTCCTGGCCTTCAGGGTCTACGTACTGAAAGTTTATATTATTTTCGGAAGGCAGGAGGTTTGAAGTAAGAGCCGGCCAGGCGGGATAATCATTACCATCAATTTTATCCACGCGAAGTATGTACCCTCCGGTTAGGTCATCGCCACTCACATCCAACGGGGTGAGCTTGGCAATCGCCACGCGGTTCTGATCGCGCTTGATTTTCTCAATCAACACAAACACACCCTGATAAATCCCATTCAACACCACTTCGCAGAATTGAGTGCGCGAAGCATACGGACCCATCTTTCTGCTCCAAAGAAAAGCAAGCACATCGCGCATCATGGTTTTGTCTGTGTAAGGAGCATATAAAACACAATCACTTTCAGGAGGCATGCCCAGCAAGGCCAGGTTGTTGTTGCTTCCATCCAGGTTTTGCGTTTCGATGGATAACGATTTTTTAGGAAACATCTGGCTGCTCTCCCCTCGATATTCAACACTCGCTTTCGTTTGAATTTGTGGAATGTCGGAAACAT
>JAYUHI010000131.1:0-12832 GCA_043767095.1 Bacteroidota bacterium | reverse complement strand
TCACCATCAAAGGTCAGCCGGATCCGGACACAGGTTTCGTGATTGACTTAAAGAAGCTCAGCACGTTAATACGCAATGAAGTCACCGAGAAACTCGATCATAAAAATTTAAATCTGGATGTGGATTTCATGCAAGGAAAATTAGCCAGTTGTGAAAACCTGGTAGCAGAGATTTGGAAAATTCTTCAGCCGCGCATCCAGCTCATCAGTAAGGTTGGTGAATTGCACTCCATTAAACTTTATGAAACACCGAGGAATTATGTGGAGTATTTTGGGGAGGTTTAATAATGGCATTATAATCTTTCCCAAATAATGCCATTCATTTGGTCAAACCGTATAACCCCATCGGGTTTTGAATAAAATAAAGTGCCTATATATGTTGAAGCTGAGTCAAAAGGCACAAACGATTTTATCTGTAACACATTAAAGTAAAATTTTGAATTGACCTCAAGCGTGTCTTTCCATAAATACTGCGCTGTGGATGGCTTGAAACCCTCATCAATTTCATTTATTGGAATTGAACTGTGGAGCTCATCCCATTCAATGTACCCACCCGCTTGTTGATCTGGAGTTTCAGCGGTGAGCTCAAAAAGGCCTTGGAGAGAATTAGATATTGAAAATAATACGCGGATGCTTTGGTACCGATATGAGGCGCATACCATGCCTCCGCCATCATCGAATTCCTCTGTTATTATCTCCGTAACAGTGTACTCACGCAACTGGCCATGTTGGTTCTTAAAAGAAACTTCATCACCAACATGATAAATAAGCCACACCTTTTTGCTATCTGGCAATTGATTTAAAGGAAGGTCTTCAAGGCTCTTGCAGCATGATGAGGATTCTATCAAAATAGCAACAATGATTAGAGAGGATAAAAAACACTTAAGTATTGAGGGTTTTTTCATTGTATCATTAAATGCCAATATACTGAGCTGCTTTTTGTCCAAAAAGTTGGAATTCTACTTAGCAAATTTACACCAGAATACCTCAACATAGTCGCAGGTGTAGGCAAGAGTTAATGTTGACCCAATGCCAAGTGTTTTCTGATTAAATACCTCGGAAAGTCCCCCACCTTCTCACACCCAATCTGCTCCATCACCTGTTGAAGTTGTGTTTTTAAAAGGCTGATCATGTGGTTGCCTCCTTTCTTGCCGAGGGCCGCAACTGAATACATGAACGATCTTCCGAGGAAACAAAACTCAGCGCCTGCAGCCAGCGTTCTGGCAACATCTGGGCCCATACGAATGCCACTGTCCATCATGATTTTTATTTTTCCTTTGTAATGCGGGACAATCTCTTCCAAAGATTTGATTGTAGATTGCCCTGCATCCAACTGCCTTCCGCCATGGTTGGAAATAATAATACCGTCAAGTCCCAATTGAACGGCCAGGGCTGTGTCTTCTTCCGTTGCCGCACCTTTCAGCACCAACTTCCCCTTCCACTGGTCGCGGATGCGCGCAATTTTTTCTTCGTTCAGCCTGCCTGAAAAAGTTTGGTTCATGTAAAGTCCGAGTTGTTTCATGTCCAGGCCTTTTGGCATGTAGGGTTTCATGGTAGCAAATTCGGGCCTGCCATGCAACAAAGTTTTCAACGCCCAACGGGGCCGGCCCATAATCTGAAAAATATTTTGCAACGTCATCCGGGGTGGCATCGCCAATCCATTTCTAATGTCTCTCGGCCGGAAGGCAAAAGTTGGAACATCACAAAGAAGAGCAAGAACCCGGTATTGCGCGGCATTCAGTCTTTTCAAAATATCATTTCTGATTTGATCATCGGCCGGGTTATACAATTGAAACCAGGCTTTGCCTTGGGTTACTTCACTAATGCGTTCAAGACTAGCGGTTGAAACGGTGCTGAGTATAAAAGGAATGTTGTATTGAGTTGCCGTTGTCGCTAAAATTTCCGGTGCACCGGGCCACATTAATCCCTGAAGACCCACGGGCGAAATACCGAAAGGAGCATCATACACATGGCCGAACAATTCCGTTTTCATGTCGGCCTTGGCGAAAGGTTTCAGGTATGATGGGGCTAATTCAATCTGCCGGATTTCATCCGTGTTCTTTTTCAGATTCACGTCTTCATTGCAACCGCCATCGAGATATTCGAAAGCAAACCGGGGAATTCGCTTGCGGGCTTTGTTCCGAAGATCATCTACGGACGGATAGCGGCTATCGTATTCCAATTTCATATCGTTTTATTAAAAACCATTGTCTTCGTGGTTGAAATTTTGAACCACATAGACATAGAATTTCACATAGTTAATGTTGCCAGAGCCTATGTGCATAACTATGTGCCCTATGATTCTATGTGGTTCAAAATTAAAGTTCCCCATATTGACGCATTGGAAAATGCTCGTATAAAGATTTTCCTGGTTGTTGTTGTTCCATGATAAGAGCCGCCCCCAGTGCCGTTGCTTGTGCCAACGAGGTAGCATAAACTGGCAATGATGGAAAACATTGAGCTAAAATATTCATGAAAACATCATTCTTGCTGAAACCGCCATCTACAAATATACGGCTCACTTCCCGGTTCACGATCAACGAAGTGGAATCAACTTGTTTTTGAACCAGTGCATGAACCAGGGTGTGGTAGGCTTGCTCGCAATTATCAAATTCCTGGTTGTCGGAATTATTGAAAGGTGTTTTGACAAGAGCGCCAGCAAACCGAACGCTGTTGAAATAGTTTTCATTCACGTTAAAGCGGTCTGCCAATCGCCTCACAATTTGTTCGTGTTCATGCCCGGCCAATAACCGCGAAGCCTTCACCGGTTTGCCTTCATACGAAAGATAGCAAAGGCAATCCTGGTGTAATTCCTTTTGGGTTAACGGATCGGAGTTAAATGGATTCAGGCTGATGGACCAGGTTCCGGTGGAGAGCAATATGAACGGCTCTTTGAAATTTTTTAAATAGGGGATGAGTGCAGAGGAGCTATCGTGCAGGCCAATGCCGCACATTATTTCTTCGCCATTCACAATAGATTTGACAACCGAACCGGAAGGCGCAATGGGTGGGAGCAACCGATCGAGTTTTTCTTCTAATACCCAGGCATGGTATTTCTGTCGTTCGAAATCCCAAAGTTGCGTGTGACAGCCAAGACTGGTGATGTCTGAAAAATAATGACCGGTGAAAAGGTAAGAGAGGTATTGGGGCAAATGCAGACTCACCACAATTTTATTGAAGAGTTCAGGTTTGGCATGTTTGAGAAAGTAAAGCTGCATGCCGGAGTTCAGGTTTCCTAAAACGGGGGAGGCGGTGGCGCGGGCGATTTCGTTTTCATCTCCGTAGGTGGAATAGAATTTTGACTTCAGGGAAGCCGGAAAAGGTTTCAAATAATTGTAAAGCGGGGCAACCGGTTTCCCTGACCGATCCAAATGCACGAAGCTAGCACCATAGCCTGAAAAATTAAGAGCCTTGATTTTAAATTTTTTTGTGGATTGGATTTCAGGGAAGGATGATTTTATCCAATTCGTTAACCCCTCCAGGTTTTCACAGGGGTCTCCATCCTCATCCTGCGTCTCTGGGAGCGATTCCGATTTTTCGTAAACCACTTCATAAGCCTCATTGAACAACAGAAGTTTCTTGTTCGTCTTGCCAATGTCGAAAATGGCGATGACAGAAATCATCACAACCCTGTTGCAACGGACGATGAACCTCTTTCCTTGATCAGCGACTCACGCACCTTCAATTCCCTGAAAAGTGAAATGGGTTGCAGGGCTGCTCCGTTTCTCAGCCTCGCTTCGGCAATAAGCGGCCGCACATCAAATCGAAAAGCAGTTTGTAAAATCTCCTGGGCGCGGGCTGTATCGTTTTCCTGTTGGGCAACTTCCAATTCCTTTTTATTGACCAGAAAGGCCTGGGCGTAAGCTATTTTTATGGCCTCAACGGATTGCAGCAAATCTTCCAACGGGTCTTTCACATTGTGCGAAGCATCAATCATCCAGCCCAAATCTTTTGCGTGGTTCATCCCTCGTGCATCCATGCCTTCAACCAGTTCTCTAAAAATCAAAAACAGTTGGTAGGGATTGATGCTGCCCACAGTTAAATCATCATCACCATACTTGGAATCATTGAAGTGAAAGCCACCCAATTTTTCTTCCATCAGCAGCAGCGACACAATTTGCTCGATATTGGCATGCGCCAGATGATGACCGAGATCCACAAGCGTAAAAGCTTTCGGGCCGAGTTTGTTCGCATACAACAGCGACTGCCCCCAATCTCCAACAGTCATAGAATAAAAATTGGGTTCAAAAGCTTTGTACTCGACAAACATTTTCCAGTTTGATGGAAGGGCTGCATAAACTTTCTTCAAACTATCCAGCGTGTTTTGAAATGCCTTTCTGAAATTCAACTGACCGGGAAAGCATGAGCCATCAGCCAGCCAAACGGTGATAGACTCACTGCCCAATTCTTTTCCGTAGTGGATGACTTCGAGATTGTGGTCAATGGCTTGTTGCCGAACGGCTTTATCTACGTGATGCATGGATCCAAACTTATAACTCAGCTTCTGCCCGGGTTGATCCTGAAAGGTGTTGCTGTTCATGGCATCGAAACGGATGCCGAGTTGGGAGGCAAGAGTCTTAATGGCTTTGGCATCTTTAGGAATATCCCACGGAATGTGCAGCGAGATGGCGCCACTCGATTGGTTCAACGCATGAAGCAAGCCAATGTCTTCAATTTTTTCTTCCAGGTTTCTCGGCTCACCTCCACCTGCAAATCGGCCAAAGCGTGTGCCGCCTGTACCCAGTGCCCAACTTGGAATGGCGATTTGAAAGGCCTGAAGTTTTGAAATAATCTCTTCTGCATTTTCAATTTCGGATTTGAGGAAGTCAAGTTTGCGTTGATGGACTTTTAGAAGGGACTCGTTGTGGGATTGGATATTGCGTTTTGAAAGGATCATTTGGATTATCTTTTGCTGAGATAAAATAAAGGCTTAAAATGAAATCCGACCTACCGGTCTTTGATAGAAGGTACTACAGGTTTGTTTAAAAAAGTAAAGGCCAACCTAACTTGGCTGGCCTTTATTTCGGTTACAACTAGAATTTAGTTTAACCCTTCAAAATCACGCTTTTTCATAAGGTTTTTTGTAGTTGATGAGGTTTCGCTGTTAAATGTAACTAATACTAATGTTTTACCAAAATCAGTCCCTTGACCATTTCGAAGCAACTTCCTCATAATGCATTAGGTAACGCTTACTTGCCTTTTGCCTCTCATCTATATATGGTTTTAACCTTGAGAAATATTCACAGAAAAGAGTTTTAAAGGCACCTTTTAAAGTTTGTTCATCAATTAGTTCACATTTAAGCAGGAGAGATAAATACTCAAAATAGTTCAGTATAACTACCAACGATTTTCTGGCATTTGGGTTATCTTCTATTGATTTAACAAAAGCTGGCACATTCACAGAACCATCAGGTGTAAGATTAGATTGTTTTAGAAAATTTCTTGCCGTCTCAACATGTTCAGATAGAGATTTGAACCACTCACCACTGATTTGAATTGTCAACTCAAGTTTCTTAAGTCTCTTATCATCACCTTCAGCACCCAATTTCTGAATATGATATTCATAGGTAAGTCTAATATTTTTTGCAGTGTAGAATAGTGTGGTGCAGATAACTCCACATGTAAATAAAGTTGCGTAATCCCGGAAGTCAAACTTGAAGCTAAAATAAAGAGAACACAGAAAAACTACGACAACAGCAATAACTGTAATTGCTAACCCAACTATTAATGTCCAGTTTGAAATTGAAAAGTCTACACTATCAGGCTTGTTGTTACTCACAGGATTCCAACATATTTTCTTTATTTCTGTGGCGGCCCGCTCGATGTGCCGGCCTTTCCTCCGGTTCCTGAAATTGACTGTCTCATTTCCGTATCGGCCTGTACGTTTTGCATTTTGTAATAATCCATCACGCCCAGGTTTCCACTAACAAAAGCTGAGGCAATAGCTTTTGGGATTTCAGCCTCGGCTTCAATAACCTTGGCACGAGCTTCCTGGGCCTTCGCAATCATTTCTTGTTCTAACGCAACGGCCATTGCCCTGCGCTCTTCGGCTTTCGCTTCAGCAACTTTTAAATCCGCTGTGGCCTGATCAATTTGAAGTTTTGCTCCAATGTTGGCGCCTACGTCCACATCAGCAATATCAATAGAGAGAATTTCAAATGCAGTCCCTGCATCAAGGCCGCGGGACAACACCAGCTTTGAAATCTTATCGGGGTTGGCCAATACTTCTTTGTGTGATTGTGCCGAACCGATTGAGGTTACAATGCCTTCGCCAACACGGGCGAGAATTGTTTCTTCACCGGCACCGCCCACCAACTGGGCAAGACTGGCTCGAACGGTAACACGCGCAATGGCAATCAACTGAATGCCATCGGCCGCAACAGCCGCAACACGCGGGGTGTTAATGACTTTCGGGTTTACTGACATCTGAACGGCTTCAAATATATCGCGGCCAGCCAAATCAATGGCTGTGGCTTGCTTGAATGTTAAGCTGATGTTGGCCTTGTCGGCCGATATCAAAGCCCGGATAACGTTGGGCACATTTCCACCAGCGAGGAAGTGGGTCTCAAGATCGCTTGGTGTTAGGGGAATACCAGCTTTTGTAGCTGTAATCAAAGAGTTTACGATAATACTCGGTGGGATTTTTCTGAGGCGCATGCCAATCAGTTGGCCGATGCTCACTTTGACTCCTGAAAAGATGGCGGTGATCCAAAGACCCACCGGCACGAAATACAGGAACATGAAAAATCCAATGATCGCGAGAAAAACAATTAGTAAAAAAGGTATGCTTCCTTCCATAGTTTTAAGAAATAGGTTCAACAATTATTTGATTTGAATTTATTTGAATAATACGAATTCGCTTTCCGGTTTCCACATAAGCACCAAGGGTTTTTACTTCAAAAGTTCTTTTGCCGATTTCAGCTTTACCTATTGGCCTTAATGCTGATAAAGCAACTCCCTCCTCCCCAACAGCCAAACCAACTGGGTCTTCATTTACTTTAGAAGTGTTGGTTGACTTCAAGGCGAACCGCGACCATAAATTGGACTTGAACGAAACATAAAGGGTTAAGCCGGCAATAACAGCGGTGGTGCCAAGGGTCATCCAGCCGGTTTCTTTGCCAAAATAATTGAAACTCAATGCCACACCAATGCCCAGTACGATAAAACCCACCAGCCCGACCAGTGTAGTGCCCGGCACAAACAGAATTTCAACTAAAAGTAAAATCAAGCCGATTGCCACGAGGGAGATAACTGCAGTCCATTCCATAGGGTGTCAAATGTAGTAAAATTGTCGGATGTCAGGCGACCGATGTTGGATGTAGATTTTCATCGCATCCGACATCGGTCATCTGACAAATTTTCAATACGCTCTGGCAAACAAAACCCTTTGCTTCGATGGCTTGCCTGAGTAGATGCACTTTCCTTCTTCCATTTTCGAATCAAGCGGAATGCACCGGATAGTGGCTTTGGTTTCGTCTTTAATAATTGCCTCGGTTTCCACGGTGCCGTCCCAGTGTGCTAAAACAAATCCAGTCTTCTCATCTAATATTTTTTTGAATTCATCATATGTATCAACATACGAAGTCATCTGCTCACGAAAAGTTAATGCCTTTTGATAAATATTTTTTTGAATTTCATCCAAAAGAGTGGGCACAATGTCAACCACTTCACTGGCTTTCACAACCCGTTTTTCTTTGGTATCGCGCCTGGCTAATTCAACCGTAGCATTTTCAATAT
The DNA here is from genome assembly GCA_043767095.1 of Bacteroidota bacterium. Classification (GTDB taxonomy): domain Bacteria; phylum Bacteroidota; class Bacteroidia; order Cytophagales; family Cyclobacteriaceae; genus ELB16-189. The sequence continues at coordinate 5,096 of JAYUHI010000131.1, read as the reverse complement.
CGCGTGGGCCAACAGCCAAACGAACCGGTACGCCTTTCAACTCATATTCGGCAAACTTAAATCCCGGCTTTTGGGTATCGCGGGTGTCAAACTTAACCACGAGACCTTTCGATTTCAATCCTGAGATAAATGGATCAACGAATTCACTTATTCTCTTTAACTCATCTTCAGATTTAAAGATCGGCACAATCACCACATGAATAGGTGCTAATTTGGGCGGGATGATGAGGCCATCATCATCGGAGTGGGCCATAATTAACCCTCCGATTAATCTTGTGCTCACACCCCAGGAGGTTCCCCATACGTGATCCAGTTTGCCATCCTTGCCGGTGAATTGCACATCGAAAGCTTTGGCAAAATTCTGCCCGAGAAAATGTGATGTCCCGGCCTGAAGTGCCTTTCCATCCTGCATCAACGCTTCAATACAATACGTATCAACAGCGCCAGGAAATTTTTCCCCTTCGGTTTTGCGCCCTTTGATTACGGGAAGAGCCATGAAGTTCTCCACGAAATCGGCATATACGTCCAACATCTGTAGAGTTTCCTTTTCGGCTTCCGCCTGAGTGGCGTGTGCGGTGTGGCCTTCCTGCCAAAGAAATTCTGCTGTGCGAAGAAATAACCGGGGGCGCATTTCCCAGCGCACCACATTAGCCCACTGATTGATGAGGATGGGTAAATCACGATACGATTGAATCCATTTTTTGTAGGTGCTCCAGATAAGGGCTTCGCTGGTAGGGCGCACTACGAGTTCCTCCTCCAGCTTGGCTTCGGGATCAACGATTAGTTTGCCTTTATTATTAGGATCGGTTTTTAAGCGGTAGTGGGTAACAATGGCACATTCCTTAGCAAAGCCTTCGGCATTTTTCTCCTCAGCCTCAAACATGCTTTTCGGAACGAAGAGCGGGAAGTAAGCATTAACGTGGCCGGTTTCTTTGAACATGTTGTCCAACCCCTGTTGCATTTTTTCCCAAATACTGTAGCCATATGGCTTTATAACCATGCAGCCGCGCACATCGGAGTTTTCGGCCAAATCGGCTTTCTTCACCAGGTCAAGGTACCATTGGGAATAATCTTCATTTCTGGTGGTAATCTCTTTTCCCATTCTGTGGTATAATTATTGTGTTTTTTCGAGCGGCAAATATAGGTTGAGAGATGATACTTGAATCAGGCGGAATTGACTAATTTTAACAGGAAATACAGAAAATACAGGCACCATTCATTCCTTTTAAGCGTTATAGTATAGCAGAACCAAAACAAACATCACATGAAAACAAGAGCCATAAGCATTGCCTTAATAATTGGCGGATTTTCGGCAGCCTTTTCCCAATCGGAATTGGATGATGTTTACTTCTCTAAAAAAGACCGTGAAAAAAAAGTGGCGCAAACGCCTAAAACTTTAAAGGCGTTGGATCAGACCACATCGGTTTATCAATCATACACTAAGATCAATCCAACCGACAGCTACACAGGCAGAACTATCAACCCCGATTATCAGCCTGGAGGCGTTTCAACCGCTAGTTCTTCATACTTTACTCCTAACTACCAACCGATGGGAGTGAATAGTCAGCTAAATCAAAACCAATTGTATTCATCCAATAATTACTATCCACAGAATTCTTACGGAAATAATTTTGGATACGGGGGCTACTCTCCCTATAACTCTTATGGGTACTCACCCTATGGATATGGCGGATATAATTCAGGATATGGCTGGAACTCATGTTATTCCGGAATGGGATATGGCGGATACTCAGGTTGGGGCAATTCTTATGGATATGGATCGGGATTAGGCTATGGAATGTTTGGCTTGTTTGGAAGTAGTTATGGTTACGGAAACTATGGTTACGGTGGTGGCAATGTTGTGGTAATCAATAACCCCGATAACCACATCAACAAAGTTTATGGCAAGCGTCAAACCCGCTCTTCCGATTATTCGAGTGATATGGTTAACAGAAATTCAGGCAGAGGCACTAACCTGAGTACAACGGGTGGTCAACCTCAAGGTAGCCGTGGCGGAAGGGTTGCATCTTCGGGATCGACAGCAGCCAACACGTACTATCAAAGAGGATGGAGGCAAGATCCTTCCATCAATCCACCATCCAATACAGGAAGCAGAACTTCCGGATTTACAGGAGGCAATTCATCAGGCGGAAGCCGTTCCAGTTGGGGCAATTCTGGTAGTGGTGGGACGCAGGGTGGCAGGTCCATTTGGGATAACAGCAGTGGTGGTGGCTCGCGCGGAAGCACTTTCTCGGGAGGTGGCTCTGGCGGTGGCAGCAGCGGTCGTTCAAGTGGGGGCTCTTCAGGAGGATCGAGTGGCGGTGGCAGCCGTTCCTCGGGCGGATCAAGAGGAAGGAATTAATCCAAAATTAATTTTAACGAATGAAAAATTTGGGAGTGCTTCTCCTGGCTGGGATTGGTGCGCTTAGTGCCTTACGGGTTTCAGCCCAGGGCATTGCCGAAACCGCGCTCCTCTTCAGTCGCACAACTGCGGGTGGAAGTGCACGGGTTCAAGGCATGGGCGGGGTTCAAGTAAGTTTTGGTGGCGATTTTAGTTCGGCCGGCTCGAACCCCGCAGGCCTGGGAATGTTCAACCGCTCGGAGTTTACAATCTCCCCTTCATATTCTTTAACCAATGCCGAGGCCACACATTTCGGGAACAAAGTCAGTCAATCAAAATCAAACCTGTCCATTCCATCGCTCAGTTTTGTTTTTCATTCCGAGAAAAACAAGGGCAATTGGATAGCCGGAACATTCGCCATTACGCTAACCAGGCTCAACGATTTTAATGCGAATGTTAAATACGAAGGGGTTAACCAACATAATTCAATAGCCGATTATCTATCCATTGATTCCGATGGACTTTACCCTGAAGATTTCGATGAGGATGGTGGGTATTACAATACGTTGAACCGTTTGGCATACAATACATTCTTGATTGATACATTATGGAGTCAGGCAGATAACAGCTATATCTATATTTCACCTGTGGGTATTAATATTTTTGACACAACCGATGTGCCGCGAATGACTCAAAAGGAGAACATAGTTACATCGGGCGGGCAAAGCCAATGGTCGGCTTCGTATGGGGTAAATATTAACGACAAATTTTTTTTCGGGGCAGGCATTCATCTTCGCACGATTCGGTATGAAAGCAAGAAAACATTTACAGAATCTGATTTTTATTTCGTGAAGGCTCCCGCCTATCATCCTTTGAATAGTTTGAGCCTTGAAGAAACGTTGAAAATTTCGGGCTCAGGTTATTCGGCAACTTTCGGTGCTATGGTGAGACCTTTTGATGGTTTGCAAATTGGTTTGGCTTTTAACACGCCCACTCTATACACGCTTAGTGATGTTTACAGTGCCAGCCTGGCCACCAACTGGGATAATTTCGACTACTATAATAATGGCCAGATTATTTTGGATGGGGAAGAGAAGGATACCATTGAAGAATTGCTTGCTGATTACAAATTAAAAACTCCAGGCCGGATAACCGGAGGAGCCACTTATTTTTTCGGTAAGTCCGGATTTATTTCAGCAGAAGTGGACGCTGTTAACTATGCCGGTTCTAAATACAAATCTAAGACAGACGGTTTTTCTGTTGACGGTGACAACGCCTCCATTAAAAACCTTTATCAATCGAGCCTGAATTTTAAAGTGGGTGGAGAATATCGGTTGAAAAACTATCGCTTCCGCGGAGGATATGGACAACAAGGGGAGCCGTTTGGGGAAAAACAAAATGGGATTTCGAGGAGCGTAACGAACTACTCGGTAGGGTTTGGATATAAATCCACAACGTTTTATGTTGATGCTGCCTTCATATTAAGGACCGGAAAAAATTCATACCGGCCTTATAAAGTGCCTGGAGATTTCGGCCCATTGGTTACCATCAACAACCAGGCAACCTCGTTTTTGTTCACGGTTGGATTTCCGTTTTGATTGCACGTTCATTGCATTTGTAGAGACGCGATGCATCGCGTCTCTACACAATCATGATACAATCAAATCAATTATCCCCTTCGCGGTAATTTGATTTCCTGTTAAAACATGATGGGCCTGACGATAAAATGAAATCCGCTGGCTACGTAAAAATTCTATCCTATCTTTTAAACTGTCGGGGGTTTGGTGCTTGAGCAGGGGGCGGCTTTGCGATTGCTTAAGAATACGGTTCGAGATTTCTTTTGCCGGAACATCCAGAAAAACAACGACACCTGTTTTTTTCATTAGCTCCAGGTTGTGATCATAGCATGGCGCCCCGCCTCCGGTGGCCATAATAAAACCCGAATCCAAATCACAGAATTTTTTTAACACCCTTTTCTCCAATTCCCTGAAATAAGGCTCGCCTTTTTCCGAAAAAATCTCCTCTACTTTTTTAAATTCTTCCTTTTCAATCTCAACGTCCAGATCAACGAATTTTATATGCGCCTCATCCGCCACTTGACGACCCAATGTTGTTTTGCCGGAGCCGGGCAGGCCAATGAGAAATACTTTTAACGTTTTGGGCAGAGCGGCCATTTATTGATTTAGCAATCTCAATATCTCATCCGATCCCGGTGTATCGTTGTGGTGCCAGTTGCCCAGTACGATTCCGTCCTTCCAAAGGGCGATGCCCGGGTTTGAGCGAATAATAGTTTTTAAAACCGTTGCATCCACTAAAGCATACGGAACGGCAAACTGGTTTTCGTGACGGTAAGTTTCAATGAGTTCGGTGGTGGATGACGTGAGGATAAGCATGGGTATTTTTCCGTCCATATCTTTTACCAGTTTATTGATTTCGGGTTGATGAGCGTTCGATGATTTCTTCACATCGTAGGCAATGAAAAGGAGAAGCGGCCCTTCGAAAGTACTTTGGGTCAGATCGTTTCCTTCGGGATCGAAAACGGAATAATCGGTAATCTTCGCTTTGATCTTGTCTTCGTTGAGCACCCGCGAAGATTTGTATTTATACCCTTCTTCGGCAGGCAAATATTTTAATGAACTAATCTCTTTACCATCTTTTTCAAAAACATATTCAATGATGGGCTGCTCGGGCGGTTTCATTTGGGTGGGAATGTGTGCCCCAACCTGATACGCTCTGAAATCAATGAAGGGCAAAT
>JAYUHI010000130.1:0-12834 GCA_043767095.1 Bacteroidota bacterium | reverse complement strand
GACTCCAGAGGAGTCCTATGTTTGTAGAGGGCGAATCCATAATGCGGAACGACCCCGGAGGGGTCGAATGTTAAGTCGCGACAATTTGAAATGCACCCAGTTCATCAGGGTATTAAACCGCAAGGAAATTTATCGTTACTTTCCATAATTTTCTTCAACTGGAAGCCTATTTTTGTAAAAAGGAAACTTTTCACGCTTTTAAAAAGTTATTAATCAAATGTCGAAAGTAATTGAAATGGATACGCATGTGGAGGCCTCCAGGCTTCAGCAGGCCATTACCGACTATCTGGGCTTGCGCACAAGCGATACCGTGTATGAACTCTCGCATGTGGATGGCAAAACCAAGTTAGACCTTATCACTATTAATCCCCGCCATAACCAGTCGTTTTTGTTTCATTCTGAAAGAGGAACGGACAAGGTTGATGCGTTGCGGAAAATGCACAACTACGTTCAAAATTATAAAGAGAAGGAGAACCCCTACACCATTCAATGGGTGGCCACAGGCGAACGGGAGTTGCATACTTCCTATTTCCGGGCAAGCAATATTTTGGATGCGCTTGAGAAACTATATTACGGTCGGGACCGGAATACAATTACCGTTTTTAGCGTAGTGCTCAATCCGATTTCGTAAAAATTTTAAATCTCTAATTTAAATGATAACGGTATCCGAAAAGGCAAAAGTGAAGCTGATGGAACTAAGGGCTTCCGAAGGGAAAAATGACAATCACAATATCCGGGTGTCCGTGAAAGGGGGAGGATGCTCCGGACTTATGTATGACCTGGGCTTTGATGCGGAGACCAAACCAGCCGACCAGATTTTTGAAGACAAAGGGATTAAGATTTTAGTGGACAAAAAAAGCCTGTTGTATTTACTCGGCACTACCCTCGATTTCTCTGACGGCCTGAACGGAAAGGGGTTTCAGTTTATCAATCCCAATGCCACACGCACTTGCGGGTGCGGTGAAAGTTTCGCGGTTTGATCATTCATGCATGAAGTTTTTTATTGCGGTAATCTTTGTTTTGATTTCCGCTCATGCTTTTTGCCAGGATAAATACTATCATCAGGGCTCTTATTGGGTTCGGTATTATAATCAATCTAAAATCTCGGAACGCACGGTTATCCACTTTCACCTAGACGAACGCAGGTTGGTTAATCCCTCACGGCAGTTTCAGCTATTCACACACCTTCATGTAAATTATAAAGCAAAGCCCTGGCTGGAAATAGGAATTGGCGGAAATTTTAACTGGACCAATTCGGCAATCAACCGATCGCTACGAGTGCCTGAGTGGCGCCCCTGGCAGGAGGCCAACTTGACCAAAGACATAAGTTCAACGTGGCAATTTCAATTTCGCTACCGCCTGGACGAGCGATTCATTCATAACAACAATAAGATTGAGTTGGAGAATGGATACCATTTTTATTTAAGGCACCGGTTTAGAATTCAGTTCGCACGAATCTTGAAAAGTTGGGAGGGAGGAAAGAGTTTGTCGCTTAGATTGTCTGATGAAATCATGTTCAATACAGGCAATGTTCCTCATTCATTTGATCAGAACCGGGTATTTGCTTCACTGGAGCATCGCTTTAATAATCATTGGTCGGTAGAAACAGGCTATCTTAATTTATTTCAACCTCGAAACGATGATGGTTATTACGACCGGCATATCATTAGAGTTACCGTGCACCACCGGGTAGATTATCGGAGATCGACCGAATAATCAATTCAGCAATTCAGATAAAGCCAGTTCAAATCCTTTTACAGGCTCCACGGCTATCAAAGGCTTTTCAAAACCCTTAATTGTTTTGGGTGAATGATGAAGGGAAAAAACGTAGCAGGTAGTTTTCGATGGGTCAATCAGCCAGGCCAATTTAACTCCGTTGCTTATCCATCGTTCCATTTTGTTTTTCAATTCTTCCAGTGAATCGCTTTTGGAACGAACTTCAATCACAAAGTCGGGGCACAAGGGAGCGAATTTATCGCGTTGGCCTTCCGGAATACTTTTCCATTTTTCATTCGAGACCCAGGAGGCATCGGGTGACATAACAGAACGGTCGGGAAGCGTAAACCCGGCTGAGGAATCGAATGTTTTCCCTTTTCTGTTTTTCTTGTTCCAAATAAGTAGTTGACCAAATACTTCACCACTTTGATAGCTACCAAAAGTTTCCACAGGCGCCATAATGTAAATATTTAAATGACTATCACGTTCAATCCGCAGATCGCGGTTCTCCATGCAAAACCGGAAGAATTCCTTATCGGTCATCCGGCTTGTTACGCTGTCTTTAAGAATAATGGTATCCATAACTAAATGGTTAACTGGGAAAACTCAAGAACAAAACCCTTCACCGGTCCTTCACCAGTTAGTCTATTTTCACCCGATGCATCCGTCTCTGGTCTGCCAGGTCTGTAAATAAAAGCGCTTTTCGTTGGCGGGTCTATCAGCCACCCGAGTTGCGCTCTATTTTTAATCCAGGTTTTCATTTTCTCTTTCAGATCATCCATGCTGTCCGATTTGGATTTGACTTCAATGACAAACTCCGGACAGATCGGTGCGAACTTGTTTTTATCTTCATCGGTTAGCTTGTCCCATTTTCCTTTCGATACCCATGAAGCATCAGGTGAGCGGACACTTTGATCGGGCAACGTAAATCCGGCAGGAGAATCGAACGCGATCCCCCGATTATCTTTTAACCTCCAATCTTTTAGTTGGTAGAAAGCAGCACCACTGCTATAGCCCGATAATGTTGTTACTGGCGGCATAAAAATTATTTCACGATTGCTGTTGCGTTCAATGCGCAGGTCTTTGTTCTCCAGGCAGAACCTGAGAAACTCTTCATCGGTCATGGACGAGGTTATCCCGTCTCTCAGCACTATTTTGTGTTCGGTAAACATGCATTAAAGTTATGAAATCTTTGGCGGTATAAAAGCAATGCACTTCAATTCGATTGCAATGGGTGTGGGCAAAGCATTCACCTCCACCGTGGTTCGGCACGGCTGGTTAGTCTTGAAATATTCGGAATAGATTTTATTGAAGGCCGGAAAGTCTTTCTTCATGTTGGTTAGGAAAGCGGTTACGTCAACCAAATCTTCCCATCGGGCACCAGAAGCTTCGAGAATGAGTCTCACATTTTCAAAAACAGAATGGCATTGAACTTCAATATTATATGAGTCAACTTCTCCGTTCGCATTCAAAGTAACCCCTGGAATTTCCTTTAACCCACGCTTGCGCGGCCCAACCCCGGAAAGAAAGAGTAAATCACCAACCCGTTTGGCGTGCGGGTAAGCGCCAACAGGTTCGGGGGCTTTTTCTGATGATATGTTGACGTGTTTACTCATTCCACATAAAAAACCAAGCTGGCCCATGAGCTTTCCCAATCGGCTTCTGGTTTTTTTGACTTCTCCATTTTCACGGTGCTCACCATCCAGGGGCCGCTCGCGCTGATAGGGAACTTCACAGTGCCGTCATCCTCGGTGTAGGCATTCTGCAAAAATATTTTGCTGCCCACATGCCCCCAGACTTTAACCATGGTATGCGCGATGGGTTTCCCTCCGTACAACACTTTACATTCAAGGTAGTCGCCTGATTTTATGGCATAAGGATTTTGATTAGGGATTATTTCCAGCCGGTGACCAACCTCCCTTTTCCAGGTGTCATCCAATTGATCGCTCACTTGTACGATCAGTTTTGCGTACCGGGTATAAAGTTCTTTGGCCCCCGTATTTTCTTGTCCGTTTTTTACGCGCCAATCATAAACATCATCCAGCCCGTCTTCCTTTAAATATTCGTTAAACTTTTGGGCATCAAGTTCAATGGAGGCGGCATTGCTTTTCAGAGCAAGCACTTTTGTTCCAGGGTTAGCAATAGTAACTTTTAACTTTGCCCCTTTTACAGTTGGCACACTGGCACTTAAATTTTTTACTGTGCCTTTCTCAAGCAATATCATTTTTTCAACCCGGTGTTTTTCAAGGTCCCAGGCTTGCCCGGTAAAGTTTTCGCCAACCAAAAAACTTATGGCCATTTCTTCCCCGGCTTTGATTTTGAATTTCATTGGCTCCAGCCAAAACTCATGTGATTGGAGGAGGAGCATCAAGATTAGTAAGGAGGGAAAGAATAAATATTTTTTCATGGCAATAGAAGTTTCCATTTTCCAATCTCCAATTTCCCTGCCTGTCCGGCAGGCAGGCAATTTCCAATTTCCTCTACCCGTTCATCAATTCTTCAATTTCTTCTGCTTCAATGGGAATGTTACGCATCAAATCTAAGACCCCTTTTTTCTGGATCACCACATTGTTTTCTAACCGGATTCCAAAACCTTCCTCTTTAATATAGATTCCCGGCTCCACCGTCCACACCGAGCCTACTTGCATTTTTTCGTGCATGTCTCCTACATCGTGAACGTCAAGCCCGAGCATGTGCGATGTGCCGTGGTAAAAATATTTTTTCAAAACCGGATTTTCTTTCGGTTGGTTTTTGATGTCGGTTTTAGTAATCAATTTAAGCTTTAGCAATTCGTTCTCCATTATTTTCTCAATCTCCTTCTGATAATCGAAGTAGGCGATCGATGGCCCCATGAGTTTCATGGCCTGTCGCATAACATTCAAAACTGCATTGTAAACTTCTTTCTGCCTTTTGGTGAAACGACCGCTCACCGGAATAGTGCGCGTTAAATCAGAATTATAGTTAGCGTATTCAGCCGCAACATCCAGCAACAATAATTCACCCGCTTTGCATTTTTGATTGTTATCGATGTAGTGCAGCACAACATTATTTTTCCCGGAGGCAATAATGGGGCTGTAAGCAAACCCCTTCGAACGGTTCCTGATAAATTCGTGGATGAACTCCGCCTCGATTTCATTTTCCATTACCCCGGGTTTCACAAACTTCAGCACCCGCCTGAACCCTTTTTCGGTAATATCGCAGGCGTGTTGCATAAGGTCGATTTCCTTCTTTTGCTTTTCTCTTCTTAAAGGAGTCATCAGCGAAGCAAGCCGGTTGTAGCGGTGAAGCGGATAGGTGGCCTTGCACCAGTTGATAAACCGGGCATCGCGGGTTTGCACAACAATCTCCGCCCGGTAATGTTCATTGGTGTTGAGGTAAACCCGGCTTACTCCGCCCATGACCATCATGTGATGAAACTGCTTGTGAAATTCGGAAAGCCACATCACTTTTTTTATTCCCGATATAGCGGTGGCCTCTTCTTTGGAGAGTTTATGACCTTCCCATTTTTCCAAAAGTTCATTGGGCTGACGGAGGAATAGTATCTCGCGGTGTTTCTTATCGGGGAAGTTGGGGCAGATCACCAGCATCGATTCTTCCTGTTCAATCCCCGTGAGATAAAATAAATCGTTGTTTTGACGGAAAGCCATGGTGCCATCGGCATTGGTGGGCATGAGGTCATTGCTGTTTACCACAGCCAGACCATTCTTGGCCATGGACTTAATTAATCTATTCCGGTTATCAGTAAAAAGTTCGGCTCCAATGCTTTCGTATCTCATAATGAAATTGCTATCTTGATGAATGGCAATTTAAACCAAATCGTGATATGAGCACACATGAACAAGTCAGAAATCAATACGTAAAGGCAATCAAGGTTTCTTTATGGATTTTAACCACCCTTTTGATCGGATTTACTCCGGCCATGAGCCAGTATCAGCCATCCATAGAAAATCAAAAGAGCCGGGAATGGTTTCAGGATGCCCGTTTCGGGTTGTTTATTCATTGGGGGGTTTATAGTGTTTTAGGCGATGGTGAGTGGGTAATGAACAACAAGCAAATTCCTATTGCTACATATGAAAAAATCCCGGCCTTTTTTAACCCGACTGAGTTCGATGCGGCCGAGTGGGTGAAGATGGTGAAAGAAGCAGGCATGAAATACATCACCATAACCAGCAAGCATCACGATGGATTTGCCATGTTCGACAGCAAAGTCTCCGATTATAATATCGTGAAGAAAACGCCTTACGGAAAAGACGTATTAAAAATGCTGGCCGATGAATGCCAAAAGCAAGGCGTGAAACTTTTTTTTTATCACTCGCAGCTTGATTGGCACCATCCTGACTATTTCCCTACGGGAAATACCGGGAAGAATTACACTGGCCGGGAAGGCGTAGGCGACTGGAATAAGTATTTGGATTATATGGATACACAACTTACTGAATTGCTCACGAACTATGGGGAGATTGGCGGTATTTGGTTTGATGGCATGTGGGATAAAAAGCATGCGAACTGGCAGTTGGATAAAACCTACTCGTTGATTCATCGATTGCAACCTGGGGCATTGGTGGGAAGTAATCATCACATGCCCCCTTTTAATGGTGAAGACTTTCAAATGTTTGAAAAAGATTTACCGGGCCACAACACCACCGGCTTTGCACCCGAGCAAAAAGTGGGAGACCTGCCGAAAGAAACCTGTGAAACCATCAACAACTCCTGGGGTTTTAATCTGAAAGACAACAGCCATAAAAGCAAAAAAGATTTAATTCAATACCTGGTGAAGTCTGCCGGGTACAATGCCAACTTTCTTCTAAACGTAGGCCCAATGCCAAACGGGCGAATTCAACCGGAACATAAAGCATTGTTAAAGGATATGGGCGAGTGGCTTTCCGTTTACGGTGAAACTATTTTTGGAACACGCGGTGGGCCGCTCTCGGCAAGAAATTGGGGTGTAACCACACAAAAAGGTAACAAAGTTTATGTTCACATTCTGAACTGGCAAGATGAAGCCCTAACGCTGCCCAAACTCACCAAAAAAGTTGCTGCCGCCCGGCTCTTCTCAGACAAAAGCGCCATCAAGTTTGTTGAAAATGACTTTGGTATCTCCCTTATGGTGCCCAAATCAAAGATGAACGAGATAGATACTGTGGTTGAGCTTGAGTTAAAGTGATAAAAAAGTAGCATTTTTGGTGTTGAACTATGGCGATGAATAAATTTCTTCGGAGGAATTTTGCATTCTGGACTCAGGAACGGAGCCTCACGGCCCTGCTTGTTTACCTATTGACCAGTATTTTATTATGGATACCTCTTTCTGAGAATGTGCCGTGGGAAGAATTAGCGCAAGACATCATCTTCAATCTTATCTTGCTGGCGGGTTGTTTTAGTGTAACTGCCCCAGTCACAATTAAAATGGTGCTCTATCTGCTGGCTGTTAATGCCTTTTTGTTTCGCGGACTGGAGTTTCTTAATCCGCAGCTTATCGTCCAGCAAATGGAGTTGCTCATGTCGGCTATGTTTTTTTCTTTACTCGGAGGTCTCACCATGAAATATGTATTGCAAGATGAAGAATCAACATCCTACAGGATTCAAGGGGCAATTGTTGTTTATATTATTGTCGGACTGGTTTGTGCCCTACTTTACCAATTGATACACATTAACAATCCGGAGGCTTTCGATTTTACTAAACTGAAATCCACAGATATCCCTTTTGCTCACTTACTTTATTTTAGTTTCACCATTCAAACCACGGTTGGCTCAGGTGACATTTTTCCTGTTGCGCCATGGCCCAAATCCATGGTCATTTTTCAATCCATGTTTGGCATGCTTTACCCCGTTGTAATTATAGCCAGATTGGTTACCCTGGAAATCGAATACACCAAACAGCGCGGGTTTAGGAAAAAAGAGAATGACCACCAATATGCTGAACATCATATTGCCACAAAAAAAAAGGAACCGAGCCGGGAGTAGACTGCAATAGTAAGGCTTGGAAGTAATGGGAAGAAGAAGCTACTCTTTCACAATCTCTATTTCTACCCGCACATTTTCGATTGCCCGCTCGCTTTCGCTTTCGTGAATCATTTTTTTACCACCCCAGGCTTTCACCTCCATGCGGCTCTTATCAATGCCATTAACGATCAAGTACTCTTCAATGCACCTGGCCCTTGCCTCCGAAAGTTCCATTGCGGTTCCAGTAGAAGTATGGCAACCTTCAAGAGCGAAAAAATCTTTATTGTCTCCAATCGTTAACATTTTCCCTTTATGGTCTCCGTTGGTGTGGCCATGAATAATGATTTTTCTTTCAGGAAAATCCTTCATCATGGTTAACAGGGCATTTACTTCATATTTGGAATCGGGCCGCATGATGCCGGCATCCTTAAAAAAGAAAACGTTGTACATGATGGTAATGTCTCCAACGGTCAAAGGCTGCAATTTTATTGGCACGTTGAAAGTGTTGCCATCCAAAGTAATCCCGGCACTGTCAACCGGATGGTTTAGATTAAATGTAATTTGTTTAAGACGGTACCCAAACACTTTGCATTGAATCATAATCCGGCCTGATTCATTGATTGGCTTTAGTATTATTTTTTCATTACCGGGATACGAAGCAACCAGGCTGGATTGATCCAGATCAATAACTTCAACCGGTGATTGAATTAAGGTTCCATCCGTTGTCATAACCTGGAATAAAAATTTCATTTCTAAATCTGTGGGTTCTGTGGAAGCAGCACTATCAGTACTATTTTCATCTTTGTCGTGTTGAATTGCCTCTGGGTCATGGTGTGCCTCGTGCTTGGTCAACAGCTGAGCAATTACAGGAGTTATGGGCTCTACAGGTGTTGAAGGTTTGGTACTCAACCCGGTCGTTACAACTTCTGGTTGGAGCGTTCCGAAATAAACCCATGTCTCATCTAATTTGGGGTCCTTCTGCCTTAGCTTCTCCGCCTCCTGAACGGGAATCTGCCAGCTGTCGTCCTTGCGGGTGTACACATAAAATAATTTCCGGTTAACATTCATCTGATAGATTGGGTTTAGCCCGATCGTTTTAGTCCAATCAATAAAATCTTTTGCATTTTGTTCGTAGGTGAATGCACCGATCACCACGTAGTATGCTTTGCCCGCATCGCTTAACTGAGAAAGCACCGGATGGAACGACAAAAAGCAAACGAAGAATAGAATAGAGGTAAAAAAAGCCTTCATAAGCGGGTAGTTTAGCTGAAAAAAATATTATCGAAAGCCAAAAACCGATTCGAATTAAGGCAAAATATTACTATTCAACAAGTTAGTGATGAGATAATATGATGAATGCCGTCTCTAAAACTGTGCCTGATTCATCAACTAGCGTAATAATATGCTTTCCCTCTGTAAGTGATAAGGCGAGTTGATGCGTGTTTCGGGTTGCTCCTATATAACTCCCTTCAAGATGCCAGAAAATAGTGGAGGTGGACTGGCGATGGGTCACTTCGAACACGGCCTTACCCGCGGAGCCATCCAATTCTACGGGGATGTAAATTTGGGAATCAGGTTTTGGGTAAACGAATTCCATTGATGCTACTGTCTGTGGGTTCAGGCAATCCTTGCGCAAAGGCGGAAGCGTTTTGTATGATGGGTTCTTCAATCGGAAATAAAATTCCTGAATAGGTGGAAGCACGAACCACCTGGTTGGGTTAATGTTGCCGATATCTTCGCATTGAGAATTAACACGGAAGTTTTTGTCCCTCGAAAGATGAACCACCTTATGGTATTTGCATCCAATCGTTTTCAATCCTGAAGCAGGCACGAGCAGCGTGTCTGTCTTTTCGCACCATTCCGAAGCCCGCATGCCGCTGTTGGTGCACACCGCAATTTTTGTCAATTCAGAATTTGGTTTTTGAAACCACCGGCTGCCTGGAAGAAAAGAGAAAACATCTAACATAATGGGGGCCGCAGCATCTGTTCCGGTGAGCCCCGGCCGTCCTTCCCCATCGGCATTGCCCACCCATACACCTACAGCATAATCGGGCGTAAGCCCAACTGCCCATGCATCGCGGTGGCCCAGACTGGTGCCAGTTTTCCAGGCAATGGTTTTCGAGCTGCTGAAATATCTCCAACCCAATTCTTCCCCCGGCCTGTAAAGTTCTTTCAACGACTCAACTGTTGACCAGATTGCACTCGCACTAAGCACGGAATTGTTTTGGAGTGTCTCCTTTGGATTTCCTTTTCGAATATAGTGAAGCTTCTGTAAGTCACCTTGGGAATATTTATTGCTGCCTGGCCGTTCAAAATAATTTACCAACACGCGGCCCATGCTCGCATACATACCCGTAATATCCCAAAGTGTTCCTTCCGCTCCGCCCACGATTAACGTAAGGCCATAATGGCTGGATGAATGGTTAAGGGTGGTCATGCCCATTCGTTGAAGAAGTGTATGAAATTTTTCATGCCGGTATTCACGGAGTTCAAATACAGCCGGAATATTGAGGGACCGGATCAACGCCACATTGGCTGGTACCGCTCCATCAAATTGCCGGGAAAAATTTTCAGGGGCAAAGCCTGCGAGTTCAATCGGCACATCGGGGATGAGTGTGCTTGGCAGAATACGGCCTTCATCGAGCAGTGCTGCAAAAAGAAATGGTTTCAAAATACTTCCCGTACTTCGGAGTGATGTGATAATATTCACCTGATCTTGATTGGTTTTCGAGGACGTGATGTTGCCCACATAGGCAAGCACATCTCCCGACTTTACATCGGCAATTAAAACAGCTCCATTATAAACATGATTCGCGAAAAGCCGGCTGGAATGGTTGTACAAAATCTCAGTAGCCTTTAATTGAAACTCCTGGTTAATAGTGGAACTCACCCGCTGTTGAGCAAACCCATCTTTCAACGCCTGTACCAGCAAGTGTGGTGTTTGATTGGGAATGGAAAGCGGGCCAGGCGGAAGTGGCTCTTGTGTAGAAAGGGAGAATGTCAATGAATCAATTTTTCCCTGCTGAAACAGTTTGCGCAACAACCGGTTTCTTTTAGCCAAAAGTTTGTCGCGGTTTCTTCCGGGATGAATGAGAGCAGGGTCATTGGGCAGCACGGCAAGTGTGGCTGCCTCTGCCCACGAAAGTTGAGCGCTGGAGTTGCCGAAGTACCGGGCACAAGCCGCACTCAGGCCAACCACGTTGCCCCCAAACGGAGCGTGCGCTGCATATAGATTAAGAATTTCATCCTTGGAATATTTCAGTTCAAGCCGTGTAGCTAATACTATCTCTTTGAACTTCACCCAAATATTCCGGCTTTGATTTTTTTGGGAAAGCCGCAAAACCTGCATGGTGATGGTACTTCCCCCGCTTACTACTTTCCCTGCCGATATATTTTGTTTGATCGCCCTGCAAAGTGCCCGAATATCCACACCCCGATGTGACCAAAACCTTTTATCTTCGAAAGTGATAATAGCTTCTTTGAATTTCTCAGGCAGTTCCTGTTCAATGGGAAATCTCCATTGGCCGTCTTTGGCGATGCCTGCGCTCAGCAGGCGGCCCTCATGGTCTTCGATCAGGGTTGAGTATGGATCGGTAAATAGCGGATCAGGAAGCGCAAACGTGTACCAGATGGCAAAAGCTGTAGCCGCTATCGCCAAACTTATGCGGAGTTTAGTTTTTTTTAATTGGGATGCTGGGTCATTGAACTTCAAATTGACTTGGAGCTAAGAATTAATACTATATCTAAAATGTTAAGGTTGGCAAATTTTCGGAGTCAAAGTCACTCCATCCAGTTCACTATATCAAGTCCTGCAATTCGCTTGAAGTGGGCAGTGTTGTTAGTAACTAATTGAAGTTCACTTGTCATGGCAATGCCCGCAATCAATGTATCGGTGTGTCCAATTTCTGCTCCTCTTTTTCTAAGGTCTGCCTGAATATTGGCTGCCATTTTTGCCATTGGGCAATGTAAGAGGAACGACTTTGTTTAACGCTACCAATTCTTCAAATCGAGCCAACTGTTTTCTTGCGTCTTTGTATAAAAGGCCGTTAAGAATTTCGTAATAGGTAATAATACTTAAGATTACATGGCCATGCTCCCTCAAATATTCGTCCATCTTGGCTATCACTTTTGGGATGCCTCGTAAAAATTCTGAAAGTATGTCCGTGTCAAGTATTGACGGTTTCATAAATTCAAATCGCGGTCAAAAAGACTTGCCCTCAATTTCTTTGTTTGATGGAGAAATTCTTTATAATCTTTATTACTCATGTCTCTGAATGCTCCGCCAAACGACAGTGTTTTTTTTCGCAAAGTTTCGGTTCGCTTAGGGGCGGGTGTCAGTGAATGAACAAATTGATAAAGTTCTTCCAGGCGATTAACTGGAACCTCTTTCAATTCTCGCAGAATGGCATTTAATGTTGGCATTGTCTAAGTTTTGATATAAAAGTACTGAAAAAACAAAGCAAAGGTTTGGAAAGGTTCAAACTCTGGATGCTGGTTTGTTGCCAGCCAATTTACTTAAGCCACCTTTGATTAGCCACCCTTAAAATAGCCATCACACTTAAACTATCGGTTATCCTTCCATCTAAAACCATTTGATGAGCTTCATTGAAAGGTAATTTGCGAACCACCATATCGGCTTCGGTTTCTTCGCGATCGTGCGGACCCTGTTCTAAATCTTTCGCCAAAAAAATAAATCCCTCTTCGTCAGAAACGGAGTTTGAAAGATGTGCGCGTTGAATCATCTCCCAATTTTTTGCCGTGAGTCCTGTCTCTTCTTTTAATTCCCGTTTGGCTGATTCGAGCGGATCAGATTCAATGGGCCCACCACCTTCGGGTATTTCCCAACTCCATTCATTAAGCGGGTAGCGCCATTGCCCCACCAACCAGGTGTTTCCTTCGTGGTCAATCGGGATGATGCCTATCGCTTTATTTTTAAAATGTATTTTGCCGTATAACCCCGGTTTGCCCGATGGATTGGTGACCTGGCATTCGGTAACGATAATCCATTGATTGTCGCATTTCTGCGTGGAAGAATGGGTAATCCAGGGGTTTTTATTGTTCTGATTCAAAGTCGGTTTGTTTAAGGGCACCTCTAAAAACTAATAATGGAACGCAGATGACGCAGATGATTATGATAAATTATGATTTTATCAGCGATAATCTGCCCAATCAGTGTCA
>JAYUHI010000129.1:0-5379 GCA_043767095.1 Bacteroidota bacterium | reverse complement strand
TTGAAACCTTATTTGTAAGGACGAAGGGTGTCTCCAAAAATAGTCCGATTTCGAACAAACTGTTTCGATAGTGGTCGGACTATAATTTGGATTTGTTGTAATTTTTAATCTATTCAAAGATTTTTAAAGTGGCACTATATTTATCAATACTTCACCCTATGCTGCGCAACTATTTAAACACCTCCATTCGCAATCTGTTTAGAGACCCATTTTATGCATTTATTAATAGTGCGGGCTTTGCAGTGGGCATTGCCAGCTCCATGCTCATCATGCTTTGGGTTTATGATGAGATTACCTTCGATGGTTTTCATGCCAACCAAAAACACATTCATCAACTTTGGGTCAACCAAACAATTGACGGTAAAACCGATGCAAGGATTTCGGTGCCAGGGCCTGCGTACGAGGAACTTAAAAATGCGGACAGCCGCATAAGCAAAACAGTTATTACCGACTGGAGGAGCATGCCATTGCTTTCCGTTGGAGAAACAAAAATCCGTAGAAATGCTTTTCATGTTTCAAAGGAATTTTTGGAGATGTTTCTGTTCCCGCTCACAAAAGGTGCGAGGGAAAATGTTTTGAACTACCCCACTTCCATCGTTATCACCGAATCAACGGCAAAAGCATTGTTCAAAGACGAAGACCCAATCAACAAAGTGATCAGGGTAAACAATCTATCCGACCTTAAGGTGACCGGTGTATTGAAAGACATTCCTGAAAACTCAAGCTTTCAATTCGATTGCCTTATAACCTTTGATCATTTGGAGCAAACTCAAAAAGAGGTGAAAGAAGTCAGGGCTGATTGGGATGAATTTACATTTCAAGTTTTTGTTGAATTGCAATCGGCATCGGACAAAGAAATAGTTGAGCGTTCAATCAAAGATATGATCGCTAAGAAAAACCCATCTGATATAAATCGTGAATTTTTTCTTTATCCAATGGAGCGTTGGCGGTTGCACTCTAAGTTTGAAAACGGAAAGGAATCCGGTGGCACCATCGTTTACTTTCAATGGACTGCGGAAATCGCTGCGCTGATAATGATCATGGCTTGCATTAATTTTATGAACCTCGCCACAGCCCGGTCCGAAGGACGTGCACGCGAAGTAGGCATCCGAAAAGTTGTTGGCTCGGGCAGAAGCGAGTTGATACTTCAGTTTTTGGGCGAGTCGTTTATTATGACAGCCATTTCTTTTGCATTCGCTTTGCTTTTGGTTGAAATAGCCTTACCGTTTTTTAATCAACTTGTGCAAAAGCAACTGTTTATTGATTTCACTTCGATCCGTTTTTGGATTGCCACCGTTTTCATCTTGCTGTTCATAAGCCTTGTTTCCGGAAGCTATCCCGCATTTTATTTGTCCGCGTTTCAGCCGGTTAAAGTATTGAAAGGGAAAATCAAATCTGGCGTTGAGGCCACTTCCCTTCGAAGGATTTTAGTGATGGTGCAGTTTGGGGTTGCCATTTTCCTTATCATGGCCACCGTAGCACTCTATCAACAAATGCGATTGTTGAAGAGGCTTCACCTCGGCTATGATCAGAAAGGCCTGATCACCGTTCCCTCCAACAAAGCAATCAATACAAACTACGAAGCCATTAAGGAGGAGTTGCTTCAAAGCAACGTTGTGGAAGCTGTTTGCCAATCCAGCAATGCCATAACACGTGATGGTGTTAACCGTTTCCTCAGCTGGCCAGGAAAGCCTGACGATCAGCATATTGAATTCAATGCAATCGCTGCGGGCTATGACTACACCAAAACTATGGGCATTGCCATGTTGGTAGGGCGCGATTTTTCACCGCGCTTCAAAAGTGATACTTCGGCAATAATTGTTAACCAGGCAGCCCTTGATATCATGGGGCTTAGAAATCCCATTGGGGCGAAGATAGAATTGGATGGAATGAAACGGGAATTGATTGGGGTTATGGAAAATGTATTGACTGGCTCTCCTTATCACCATGTCGGGCCAATGGTAATGGTTCTTATTCCTCAATGGTCCGGAGTCGTTACATTGCGATTATCAAGAACCGAAGACATGCAAGCGTCACTATCAAAAGTGGAAAACATCTTTAAAAAATGTAATCCTGATTTTCCCTTTGAATATAATTTTGTGGATGCTGAATTCGAAAAGAAATTCTTGGTCATAAACCTGATGAATAATCTTGTCAATATATTTTCCGGTCTCGCCATTTTCATTACTGGACTAGGCCTGCTTGGGTTGGCGGCATTCACCGCTGAGAAACGGACAAAAGAAATCGGCATTCGAAAAGTGATGGGTGCAACAGAGGGCAATTTGATTATTCTTTTAAGCCGGGATTTTTCAAAATTGGTTCTGTTTGCCTTTGCCATCAGCAGCCCAATTGCATGGTGGATAATAAACGATTTTATCGCGAGCACATATCCAATTCATGCTGAAATATCCTGGTGGATGACACTCATTGTTGGTTCAGTTGTTTTGGTCTTTGCCATTATTATTGTGAGCACACAAGCCTTGCGGGCAGCAAGAAGCAATCCTGTTGATTCTTTGCGAAATGAATAATCCTACGAAATCAGGATGAACTACTTCTTAAAAGTATCCAGCTTAGAATTTAGCTTTTGCTTTCCCCCAATCTCCACTTCCGAAGACCCGTACACTTTGATGGTTGACTTAATGAAATCTTCTTCATTGGCTTTATAAATATTATCAACGTACTTCTGTGGGTTGCGGTCTATATAAGGAAACCACGTGCTGTGGATTTGTACCATGATGCGATGACCTTTCTTAAATGTGTGCAAAATATCCTGAAGGGTTACATTCACATCGGTTGCCTGGCCTGGTGTAAAGGGCTCTGGCTTTTCAAAACTGTTGCGAAACCTGCCACGAAACACTTCGTGCCGCACCAACTGTTGATACCCACCCATCACAATATTTTTAGCGTTGTGCTCATAGTTGGGATGATCGCTTGGGTAAACATCAATCAACTTCACAATAAAATCCGCATCGGTGCCAGTCATTGAAACTTTTAATCTCGCCAGTATTTCTCCGGCCAGCACAACATCTTCCGCCAACACGTCCGTTTCGAATGTGATCACATCCGGTCTGCGGGCTGCCTCGCGCTGATCGTCACTCATAAACTTTCGTGGTGTGAAAGTCAATCCTTCCGTTTGCGAGGTGTAGGGAACGGGCTTGGCAGGATCGCTCAAATATTCAAACGCAGTTTCTTTTGGTGTGGGCTGGTTCACATAAAGTTTTCCTTGAACACCAAAGTAAAGTTTAAGTGGGGCATATTCTTTGGGCGGCCACGCAGCAAATTTCCTCCACTCCTTCTTTCCAGTGTCGAACATATAAGCTTCCGGCAAATTGGGCTGTCCCTCCCCTTTCAAAAACCAGGCAAAAAACTTTCTTTCAATTTCGCGTTGATAAAAAGTTGAAATGCTATCGCCAAAATAAATGTGGTTGTGTGTGGATTTACCTTGTTCGTTGGCCCAATCGCCATGACCCCACGGGCCCATCACCAATGTATTATAAGCACCCGGGCTGTTTGATTCAATGGTTTTGTAAATATTGAGCGGCCCATATAAATCTTCGGCATCAAACCATCCGCCTACCGTCATCACAGCATGCTTTACATTTTTGAGATGTGGCAATAGGTTTCTCTTTTGCCAAAAGTCATCGTAGTTTGGATGATCGACAATTTGCTGCCAGAAAAAATTATCGTGATGAAATTTTTCGGTAACATTTTTTAGCGGCCCCTGGCTCAAATGAAAATCGTATCCATCGGTGGGATTCTGGCCATAGAACCTGCCGATCTTATCCATAAACCAATCGTCTTTTGTTGGTCCGCTCTTTTGATATCCAAACACGGCAAAGGCGGCTGTGTAGCTTTGCAAGTATGCGCCCATGTGGTGAAAGTCGTCAAAGAAAAAATCGGAGATGGGCGCTTGTGGTGACGATGCTTTCAATGCCGGGTGTGCATCGGGTATGGCTGCCGCAGTATAAAAGCCGGGATACGAAATTCCAAACATGCCCACGTTGCCATTGTTGCTTTTTAAATTCTTTATCATCCAGTCGATGGTATCCCATGTATCCGAACTCTCATCAATGGCTGTTGTATTTTTTCTGTCGTTGCCGGCAATGTTGGGGGTCATGTTGTCGAACACACCCTCGCTCATGTAACGGCCGCGCACATCCTGAAACGCCAGGATATATTTATCCTTGACAAGATAACTGGAGGGATGGCCGTGGGTATTATAATTGGCATAGGTGGAAGCATTGTAGCAGGTGCGGTTTAAAAGAATTCCGTATTTCTTTTTTTGATCTTTTGGTATATAAACCACGGTGAAAAGTTTGATGCCATCCCGCATGGGGATTTGAAACTCCATCTTATCGTAGTTGTTGCGTACATAAATGGAATCTTGATTTTGGCCAAAGGCAATGGAACTTGAAAGTAAAATTGAGAATGAGATTAGTGATAGCAGATGTTTCATAACGTGAGTTTTTAAATCCTTAGAAATGTAAGCAGATATATGGCTAAAGGCAAACTATTAATTGCCAAGCAATATGCACAACACACCCTTTCAATTTTTTTATTTCTCAAACTCTTGCCATCTTCTCGAAATTATTCCATGACGCAATCCAAAAACTATACACTCACAGTGGCCATCACGCTGGTGATCGCCAACATGATCGGCACGGGCGTGTTCACTTCGCTGGGCTATCAGGTGGGGCCGTTGCCCTCTGGTTTTGTAATTATGATGTTGTGGCTGCTGGGCGGAGTGGTGGCCCTATCAGGCGCATTCACCTACGCAGAAATAGCAACTACCCTGAAGCGGTCGGGTGGCGAATATTTATATCTCTCAAAAATTTTCCATCCTGCCATTGGGTTTGTCAGTGGGTGGATGAGTTCGGTGGTGGGCTTTGCCGGGGCAATTTCGGCAGTGGCCATTGCCATCGGGGCCTATGCAACCGCGGCCACCGGAGTTTCCACGAAAGTGATTGCCGTGGTTGCCATCGTGTCCATGTCAGCCGTGCATTTGTTTGGAGTAAAAACCGGTGGCCGTGTGCAAACTTTTCTTACCGCATTAAAACTTTCGTTGATCGTATTCTTTTGCACCGCTCCATTTTTTATTACCGATGTTCCAAAAACAGAAATTCATTTTCTTCCTCAACCGGGCGATTGGAATCTGATACTCAGTTCGGGTTTTGCCGTGTCTCTAGTTTTCGTGGTGTATGCCTACACAGGGTGGAACGCATCGGCCTACATTGCGGGCAACTTGGATGATGCACGAAAAAACCTGCCCAAATCATTGATCATCGGAACGTTTATTGTCGTGTTGATCTACCTAAGTTTAAATGCCACCTTTTTATACACCGCCACCTTTCAGGAACTGGATGGACAAAATGATATCGG
>JAYUHI010000128.1:0-5397 GCA_043767095.1 Bacteroidota bacterium | reverse complement strand
CCACAAAGAGTTTCATTGGCCAATACAGCAAACAGCACAGCTTCTTTGGCATCGCCTGGAATACCCAACTCATTCATCGAATGAAAATGAGTACCCGGCAATTTGTCTTTTATCCAACCAAGCAAAAGCGGATTGTGCGCCCCTCCCCCACTCACATAAATATGGATAGCTGAAGAACGCCTGGTCACTTTAACAATTGATCCCGTTAT
The DNA here is from genome assembly GCA_043767095.1 of Bacteroidota bacterium. Classification (GTDB taxonomy): domain Bacteria; phylum Bacteroidota; class Bacteroidia; order Cytophagales; family Cyclobacteriaceae; genus ELB16-189. Next base: position 5,188 of record JAYUHI010000128.1, on the reverse strand, counting down.
TGTGTCTGCGCTAAACCGGGTTAGGGTGGCGAGTAAATCTTCAGTTATAATTTGGCCAATGCCTGAGCGCTCCACAGCCTTGTTGATATAACTCAAATTAAAAAGTTCAGGTCCTGATGTTTTAGGAAATGGCAGTTTGAAAAATGGATGAGCCATCAACGCCTTTAAAAGATCAAAGTTCACTTTGCCTTTTTTTGCGAGCGATGAATCCCGATCAAAATTTCGTCCTGGAAAATAGTGTTGAACCGCCTGATCAATTAGCGTATTGCCAGTGCCCGTATCTGTTACCCATACTTTGCTTGCGTTGCCTGAAGCAGGCAGGTAAGTAAAATTTCCAATCCCACCGATGTTCAGCATAATCCTGTTTTCACCTTTCTTGCTAAACAATAAGTAGTCTCCATAAACGGCTAATGGTGCTCCTTCACCGCCACGGGCAATGTGCTTCTGCCGGAAATCACTAATGACGGGAATTCCGGTTGTCACCGATAAGTGATCGCCATCACCCGCCTGGAAGGTTGAGTTAACCGTTGCTCCCGGTGTTGTTGACTTTGGCGAATGAAAAACAGTTTGCCCGTGCGAGGCAATCACATCTACCTGGTTTGGGCTTACTTTCCACTTCTTCAATGTTTTTAAAATCATCAAGCCATGCGTCAAACCCAGCCATGAGTTCAACTCAGTGAGGGACATAAAACTAATGTGGGATTTGGCGAAAACTTCTTTAACCCTGCTCTTGAATGACCTGGAATAAGGCACAGTGGTGAACTTCCGCAGTTTAACCTGAGTGTAACTACCATTACCCGTTATCTTACAAAGGGCAATGTCCAGTCCGTCCAGCGAGGTGCCGGACATGAGTCCTATAATCAGCCTGCTTTTCATGCTGGCACTCCGATAAAGTTTTAATAGATTTTTGCTTACCATGTCATTTCATATCACCAAAGTTAAAATTAATCAACTTCCCCACCCCACACTAAATACCGCATCAGGGGTGAAATCATTTTTTAATTCGAAACCGTTTAATCACCATTCACCAACCAATCGCATTTTATGAAAAAAAATCTATCGTTTGTCGTTCTACTCCTTTCATTTGGTTTGGCTGCAGGCCAGCCCTTGACTCAGCCACCGAGCGGAGAAAATCAAAAAAGTAAAATCTCTCAATGGATTGGCCCCGTGGAAGTGGCCATCGCATACAACAGTCCAGATGTAACAGGCCCCGATGGAAAAAGCAGGAAGGGTCATATCTGGGGCGAATTGGTTCACTATGGTTTTATCGATCAGGGCTTTGGAACCTCGAAGGCAGCGCCATGGCGTGCGGGTTCTAATGAAAACACTATCATTTCATTCTCTCACGATGTAAAAATTCAGGGGAAGGATTTGAAGGCCGGCACGTATGGATTATTCCTCGCCACAGCCAAAGAGGGCGCCTGGACGTGGATATTCTCTAACAACTCCGCCAGTTGGGGAAGTTACTTTTATAGCGAGAAAGAAGATGCCCTTCGGGTGGAAACTGCTCCAGAAGAATCGGCATACAGCGAATGGCTGGTGTATGGATTTGACGACCGAAAATTGAGCACCGCCACTGCTTATTTGCAATGGGAAAATAAAAAAGTACCATTCAAAATAGAAGTGCCCAGCGTGAATGACATTTATCTGGCAACAATTCGGAATCAATTAAGAAACTTTCCTGGCTTTGATCCAAGAAATTTTTCGAATGCCGCACAGTTTTGCGCCACGAACAAATTCAATCTCGAAGAAGCCCTCACCTGGGCCGACCAGGCCCTGAACCCAAACACAGGGGGAACAGAAGATTTTAATGGGTTTCAAGTTAAGTCGCAGGTGTTGATAGCCATGAACCGCGAGGCCGATGCAAATGCCGTTATGGAAAAGGCCATCAAACACCCTACGGCAACGGTTCCTGCCATTCACCAGTATGGAAGAAGTTTGCTGGTTTCCGGCAAAAAGGAAAAAGCTATGGAAGTATTTCAATACAATTTCAAGACGCATCCGGAAGAAAAGTTTACCACTTTCGTGGGATTGGCCAGAGGCTATTCTGCCCTGGGCGACACGAAGAAAGCCATTAAAAATTGGGAGACAGCCATTAAAAATATTCCTGAAAATCAGAAGGCCAATGCTAATTTCTATGAAGGAGAGTTGAAGAAGTTGAAGGAGGGGAAGTGATTAAAGGTTGCCGGTTGCCGGTTGCCAGTTGCAGGTGCGCACCGGAAACTGGCAACCGGCAACTGACTTCAATCCGCCACGCATCTAAAACCTACTGTGGCATTTCGTTCGAAACCCTGCGAGACGCGCAGCAAGTATTGACGATAATGCAGCTCTCTCGGGCCGCCTTGCACATACCACCAACTCGATGAGGGTTTAAAATAGCTTCCTCCTTTCATCATGAGGTAGCGGTAGCTTCCGCTTTCGTAAATATCGTTGGTGAGGTGCCAGACGCAACCCACTAAATCAAGAAGGCCGTTTGGATTGACCCCTTTTGGATATTGTCCAACGGAATAAAGTTTTCCATCACCGAGGTTGCAATGTTTTGGATCAATGCCTTCGAGTGATGAAACGGTGAGTGTTTCCGTAACTACTTGTTCTTTGCGCGTAACGGGTTTGGTTTGTTTCCATGGCCACTCATTTAAGACAGAAGTTTGGGCAGCATATTGCCATTCTATTTCCGTTGGCAATCTTTTTCCAGTCCACCGGGCATAAGCTTGTGCATCTTCGTAAGACACATAAACGACAGGAAATTTTTCTAAGCCCTTTGGTACAGTCCGGCCATTCCAATGCTTTAGAAAATTGGAAGTATCCGCAGGTTGGTAGCCACTCCCATCCAGAAAACTTTTGAACTGTTGATTGGTTACCGGAAACTTGTCCATATAAAATGAACCCATTTCGAAGGATTTATTATCAGGCTCCGTTGGGTAGCGGATAAATTCATCTCCTTGTGTAGTCTTCCAAAGAAATTTTCCACCCATAATTTTAACCATTCCTGACGGGGCTTTTTCAAAATGATTTATTTTGACAGATGCGGAAGTGAGCACAGGCTCTCCGGTTTTTATTTCAATGACCGTTTCGTCCAGCAAATCATCGCCATCAAAAGCCTGGACAATTATTTTCCCTTCATAACTCCCGAATTCATCCAGCAAGTTGATTGTGCCTTTCGGCTGATTACTCATGAAATATTTTTTACCATACGATGGCAGTCCAGCCCAAATCTTAATGGTGCAATTCGCCTGCGCCTCGAAATAAAGCATCGGGCCTTCCCTCCTCACCCGCAGCAAATCAGGAAGTTGAGCGATGCAGCCAACCGAGCCCTCATTGTTTGTGCCCAACCATTTTTTTGAAAATCCTTCCACATCACATCTAACCCAATGCTCCTGGGCTTGCTTAACCGGTTTCAATAACTCATGATTCCAAAGGTCAACAAAATGAAAACCGGGCTTTGGGACAACTTGAAACAATGGAGCATTCAATCCATCGGCATGCAAACTGAAAATAGTGTAAACTATTCTCTCATCGGTTGGCCAGGCGTTCACCCAAATGTTATCGTGAGTAGTTTCGATCAGCGGCTTAAATTGATTGGAAATAAAATTATCGTTGTGCTGGCGGAGTATCATGGATGTACGGCCCAGAAAACGATACTGCTCTTCCTCCCAATCGGGATGGCCGGCAGCAAATTGGTTGATCTCAGTTCCATATCCATTAAAAAATGCAACAGCATACTCCCGTTTGATAGGCTCTTTGAAAACTTCAGCAACGCGGAAAATTGAAAAATCCGGTTTGATGAGTTTGTTGAGGTTGAGCAATGGCGGATAGTACAAGGCATTGTGCACCCGGCCCGCGACAATCCCCGGCATATCTTTCGGAACGGCCTTGCCTTCGCTATACATAATAACTCCAGGCTTAACTTTATCGGCAACTGCTTGCAACTCCTTGCTCGACTCCCCTTTCGTGTCGAGTATAACACCATCAGCAGAGGTCTCACGGATGAGATTTTCAAGTCCTTGCAAATGCCCTTCCGTGCGCGTACTTTCATCCCACGGATTATAGGAAATGAAAAGCTTAGTGCCCATCGACCGCAGAGTGTCGGCCAACTTTCGCAAGGCGGGTAATCCTCCCGGTAAATCGCGATAAAGATCAAATTGGTTTCGCTGATCCAATCCAAGCGTGGGCCATGTTGGCCACAGGCAAACCACATCGTCACCACCATAAAGGTCTTTACCTCTTTTCACAAAATCAGGTAGCGTAAATTTTCCAGTATTGATATCGTAGTAGGATTTGTCCCACGCCATCATCAAATGCATCACATACGCTTTCTTTATCCATTGCAGATCTGGACGGAGAAAAAGTGTTTCATCAAAAGATTCTGGTAGCATATCAAATAATTTCCTTTCCTGAAAAACTTTCTTCAAACCATTCTGCCAATCGCCATTGAATAGCTCCGCATAAAAATTATAATCCACGCTGCCGCCCGGATACAATATTGTTTCGAACCTTCTTCTCACTCCATTTTTAATCGAGGGAACATCGCGTCTCGTCAAACTGTAAAGCCATAAACTATCCTTTATCCGGATCGAAGAGTAGCCAAGGTCCCACGCATTATCGGGCACAATTACATTCACTGGTTGTTTGCCCGGTCTGAATAAATGCGTTCGCGAAAGCAGATGATCGCCCAGGCCAGTGATATAAACCCGGTCTTTTGATTCTCCGAACGGAACTACATTGGACAATCTGATGGTGTCGGTTGTTGGGTTCGAGAAAGTAATGACCGCTTTGAATGTTGATATGTAGCTAGAGTCAATCTTGACCATAAACCTCAATCCCGGATTTGGGATGTTCTTATTGTTCTGCTGAGTGAATGAAATTACAGGATAGTTGACTGGGAATACTCCGTGATCCCTGGTGATTAGAGACTTAACCCGCCCTCCATCCAATGTCCAATTTAAAATATCCTGACCTGAACAGATATTTATTAACTGGCTTGTCAAGATGAAAACCAGACCAGAACACCTGGAGGCAAAAGGTAAAATGGAATCCATGGCGGAAGTAAGTAAAAGTGGAAGAGAGTATCAAGCTGAAGATTTCGCTGGAGGGTCGAGTAGGCAAGGGCATTTCAGCCCAAGCCCCTCACAGAACCGTGCTTGAGACTCTCACCTCACACGGCTCTTCTAACCCGCTTCTTACTTTT
>JAYUHI010000127.1:0-5397 GCA_043767095.1 Bacteroidota bacterium | reverse complement strand
ACAACTAAACAAGGCATCAAAGGAAAACGCCTTAAAGCTGGCTGGAGCAATGATTATCTTGAACAAGTGCTTAGTATTTAGATGCGTCTGCCCTGCCTATCAGTCAGAGACAATCAGGATAATCGGCAGGAATCCCTATTTTTGCCAAAATTTCAAAAGGTTGAAACCCAAACGCACTCTTTCTGACTGGCTTACCAACCGCTACCAGTTGGTGGTTCGCAACGAAGAGAACCTGGCCGAAAAGCATACGTTCAGCTACACGTACGCCAAGGTTTTGGTGGTTAGCATAACATTTTTCACGCTCTTGTTTTTGGGAAGCCTGTTCCTCTCCAAAACACTTTTGGCAAAATGGTTTGATCCCAGGCACGCTCAACTGGAAGCGAATAAAAACCTGTTAGCCCTGGCCTTGAAGGTGGACTCGCTGGTGGTTGAAGTGGACAGAAAAGATAAATTCATTAACAACATACAGCGCATTTTGCGTGGAGACACTGCCGGGGGGTTTCAGGATCCATCAGAAATTTTGCAAAGCCAGAGTGAGCCGGTCTCCGTATCGGCATTGGAATTCAGTGAATCCGATTCGGCCTTCAGAAAGGAATATGAGCAAGCCGATTTATCCTTCGTTTCGGTGAGCAACAAAAAGTACAATGAACTCCAGGAGACTTTTTTCTTTTCGCCCACCACCGGATTTGTGTCTGATAAGTTCGATGCCAAGAAAGGGCATTATGGAATCGATATTGTAACCAAAGCCAACGAGCCGGTTAAATGTATTGCCGATGGCACGGTGATCATCGCCAGCTGGACGCAGGATTCAGGATACGTAATTGCCGTTCAGCACCAGGGCAACCTCATGTCGGTCTATAAACACAATGCCGAACTGTTGAAGAAAGTAGGTACTTTTGTGAACGCAGGCGAAATTCTTTCTATAGTTGGCAACAGTGGGGAGATGACCAACGGGCCTCACCTCCATTTCGAATTGTGGTTCAACGGCAACTCGATTAACCCGGAAGAATTTGTAACCTTTTAAAATAGATAATCATGTTAGCAACTAAAGAACAAAAAAGAGCAGCCGAAGAAATCAGCAATTCCAGTAACGTCATCGGCAAAGGCACCACTATAGAAGGCAATATTGATACCTCGGGCAACATTCGAATTGAGGGAAAAATTGTTGGGAACATTAAATCAAGGTCAAAGATTGCGTTGGGCAATGGCAGCCAGGTAGAAGGCAACGTGTCGGCTCAGAATGCAGACGTTGAGGGCCACGTAAAAGGGAAGATCGACATTCAGGAAGTTTTGGTTCTAAAGGCAACGGCTGTTATCACGGGCGATATTTCCACCGGTAAACTGGTGATTGAACCGGGCGCCACCTTTAACGGAAGCTGCAGAATGGGCGCAGGCGTTCGGGATTTTAAACCGGCAGAGAACGGTTTTGGAAGGACCTTGAAACCTGAAGAAGCGAAAACTATTTAAGAGTTAGCAGTCCCGAAGCATCGGGAGCAGGGAGCAGTAGGCAGCCTCCGCATTTAAGAAGAAGAGAGGTTGCAAAGGATATTCTGCCTACTGCTTCCCGATGCTTCGGGACTGCCTTACTGCCGACTGCCTACTTTTCTCTATGCCCAACCCTTTCCTCAAATACAGTTCACTCGCCATGCAAATGTTCGCCACTATTGGCATTGCTGCGTGGGCCGGCCATCAGGCGGATTTGTATTTTGATTTCAAATTTCCGGTTTTCCTATTGAGTCTTGTTTTCCTGTCCTTCGGGGGAATCATGTACAAACTCTACCAATCCATCACAAAAGAAAAATGAGGCCCGGTGTTTTTCTGTTAACGGCAATCGCACTCGGACTAGCAACGTACGTTTCAGTTTGGGTTTTCAACTTTAACCCAGAGTTCCAAAGACCCACCCTAACAGTTGAGATTATCATTGTTAATATTCTGTTAACCTCTGTGATTTACCGATGGCTAAGCCGACCGATGGAGCCTCGCATGTTTGTTAATTCTTATTTGCTTTCCATCGTGCTCAAGCTGATTTTCTTTTCCTCTTTTTTGCTGGTCGTTCGCCTGACAAACCCACCCTCGCTCACCCCCAATGCCGTTTTAGTGCTCTGTTGTTATTTTGCTTTCACCATCCTTGAAGTGACGGCTTTGTTCAGGAAAGTTGGACGCTGAAAAGCGATTTTGCATCCTGATTAAAGTCAGCCAAAACAGGCCAAAAATTAATAGAATCACATTTTTTTTTGGGCTATTAATGAATAGTTTTGCCCGACCTAAATTTCAAAGGCTTAACCTGACCCATGAGAGGAATTCTATCCAGTCCGAAGGCCAACCTTTTAATCGTTTTGCTGAGTAGTCTTTGGGCTTTAAGTACGCCCGTTTTTGCATCGGATGAAAAAGAAGAAGGGAAAACCGAGGAGAAGTTCAACGTCAGCGAAGTTATTCTCCATCACGTGATGGACAACCACGTTTGGCATTTTGCGGATGGATTAGTTTTACCGCTCCCGGTTATCGTTTATTCCGATGAAAGAGGCCTCGATATTTTCTCCTCCGGCAATTTTTTCAATGAGCAGGAGCAGTCGGTTGAATATAACGGTTACAAACTGGAGGATAGCCACATCACGCTGGCTGATTCAGGAAAGCCCGTGCTTGACTTTTCCATCACCAAGAACGTGGCCATGCTTTTTATTAATGTTGCCTTGATTCTTTTTGTATTTATGAAAGTTTCATCAGCTTATAAAAAGAATAAGGGCAAGGCGCCTTCCGGGTTGCAATCATTCATTGAACCCATAATCTTTTTTATTCGCGATGAAATTGTGAAGCCCAATATCGGCCCGCGATATGAACGGTATCTGCCCTACCTCCTCACCCTGTTTTTCTTTATTCTGTTTGGAAACATTTTAGGACTAGTCCCTGGTGCTGCCAATCTCACCGGCAACATCGCGGTAACCATGACGCTGGCCCTCTTCACTTTCATCATCACCAACGTGAGCGGTAATAAGAATTACTGGAAGCATATCTTCTGGACACCAGGCGTTCCGCTGCCCTTAAGGTTCATCATTCTTCCGGTCGAAATCATCGGCATATTCACAAAACCATTTTCATTGATGGTTCGTTTGTTTGCCGCCATCACGGCAGGCCACATTGTATTGTTAAGTTTATTGTGTTTGACTTTCATATTTCATAATTGGGGTGCAGGAGTCGGGGCGTCTGTGTTCGTATTGTTTATTAGCCTGATTGAGTTGCTCGTGGCGGGTATTCAGGCCTATGTATTTACATTGTTTACATCGCTTTACATTGGACTCGCCACAGAGGAGCACGATCATCATTAACCTCACCCCTGCCCCTCTCCTCCCGATGTTTCGGGAGGAGAGGGGAACAGTGAGGAAAAAAAAGATTGAATTTATCCCGGGCAATAAGTTTGGGATAATCTAAAATATAACTCCTTCCCCCTCTCCTTTTGGAGAGGGGGTCAGGGGGTGAGGTCACTCCGGGAAAATCCCGGACTTTTTTACTTAAATACATACGGTTATGTTATTTAGTTTATTACTCGATGTCAGCTATGCTATAATGGGCGCTGGTATTGGAGCCGGTCTTGCAGCAATTGGCGCAGGTATCGGTGTGGGTCGCATTGGTGGTTCTGCTATGGAAGCAATGGCACGCCAACCGGAGTCGGCCAACAAACTCCAGGGTTCCATGCTTATTATCGCTGCGCTGGTAGAGGTTGCTGCGCTTTTTGCGCTGGTGATTTGCTTCCTGATTTCAAACGTAACGGAAGAAGGAATCCTTAAGTAACCCAATGAACTTGCCTTAGGCAATAGGCCGGGCAAGTTCTTTCGAGGAAGTTCCGAGGCATCGGGACAACCGAGAAATCCCTCTTGATAAGGGGATGTCTCACTATCGTTCGACATGACGTGTTGATGAAATAAAAAATAATAATTATGGACTTACTAACCCCCGGCACCGGACTCATATTTTGGCAAGCCATTGTTTTCCTTGGCCTGTTCTTCTTCCTCGCCAAGTTTGCCTGGAAGCCTATTCTACACGCACTGAAAGAGCGGGAAGACTCCATTCAGCATGCGCTGGACGCAGCCGACAGGGCCAAAGTAGAAATGGCCAACCTGCAGGCGGGCAATGAACAACTGTTGAAGGAAGCACGGATAGAGCGGGATAAAATAATCCGCGATGCGCGCGATGCTTCCAACCGGTTGATAGACCAGGCAAAAGCTGATTCTAAAAAAGCTGCCGACCGGATAATTGATGATGCCAAGGCCATTATCAACACAGAAAAAAATGCCGCGTTGCGCGATGTGAAAGCACAGGTGGCGCTCTTCTCCCTTCAAATTGCCGAGAAACTAATTAAGAAAAACTTATCCTCCGATCAGGCTCAGAAAGATTTGGTGAGCGAGTTTTTGAAAGAAGCAAAATTGAATTAGCATGGCTGACGTAAGAGTTGCCTCCCGGTATGTTCGCTCCCTGCTGAGTTTGGCAGTTGACCAAAACGCTTTGGAAGAGGTGCATAACGACATGCTGATGTTTGACCGGGTGTGCGATTCAAACCGTGATTTTTTGGTGATGCTCCGTAGCCCCGTTATTAAACATGACCACAAGCGCGATATTTTGGAGAAACTTTTTAAAAGCCGGGTGCATTCCCTCACTTGGGCCATTCTTGATATCATCACCCGGAAAAACAGAGAGCCGTTGTTGCCTGCTATTGCCGACAACTTTCATAAAGCATATAATGAGTATCACGGGATTGGCTTTGCTTCGGTAACTTCGGCCGTTCAACTCGATGCCAAATTGAGGGCGGAGATTGATACTGTCGCCAAAAAATTAAGCGATCGTTCCAAAACAGAATTGAAAGAAAAAGTTGATCCTGCTTTAATCGGGGGGTTCATCCTGAATGTGGGCGATAAACAAATCGATGCCTCCATCGCCAGCAAGTTGCGCGCACTTAAACTTAGTTTTAGTTATAATCCATACCTCAAAGAAATTTAAACTGAATTGAACCATGGCTGAAATCAGACCTGAAGAAATCTCCGCAATTCTCCGTGAACAATTAGCCGGATCGAAAACTCAAGCCGAACTTGAAGAAGTGGGCACGGTGTTAACAGTAGGTGACGGAGTGGCCCGCATTTACGGATTAACAAAAGCCCAATCGGGGGAGTTGCTGCAATTTGAAAATGGCATGAAGGCGCTTGTGCTTAACCTGGAAGAAGACAATGTGGGCGCTGTGTTGTTTGGCGATTCGAAAGAAATCCGCGAAGGCGATACGGTAAAGCGCACCAAAAAAATTGCGGCTATCCAAGTAGGTGAAGGCCTGCTCGGCCGGGTGGTGAATACGCTGGCAGCCCCAATTGATGGTAAGGGTCCGATTTCCGGAGAGCTATATGAGATGCCGCTGGA
>JAYUHI010000126.1:0-5405 GCA_043767095.1 Bacteroidota bacterium | reverse complement strand
CAGCCCATTTGGCTACACCGGTCTTTTCAAATATTTTCCAGTAACCCAGTGTAACTCCCAGGCGAACGATAATCAGAAAAACAATCATTGAATTCATGTAAGTGGATTTTTAGCGGTGCAAAGAAAACAGAATTTTTTTAGGTTTTGTATTTAAGCTCACTTTGAGGGTTTGGGGCCTCCCCCTCTCCACTTTGGAGAGGGGGCAGGGGGGTGAGGAAGGTCTTGGCAATTTGAAAGTGGGGCAATCGGGCAAGGGATGTAAACTCCACTATTTTCTCCAACACATTTTTTATATCATTCAATGCCTCCTCATTTGAAAACCGAACAACCCTAATGTCTAATTCCTTCAACACCGCAGATCGGTTGTCATCATATTCTTTTTGGTCTTTCTGAGCATGGTTGGCACCGTCAAGCTCAATGGCCACTTTGGTTTCGGCACAATAAAAATCGAGTATGTAACTTTTATTTATGGGGTGTTGTCTCCTGAATTTCCAGTTGTTGAGTTTCCGGTTACGAAGTATCTGCCATAATAGTTCCTCGGCAACAGTCAAATTTTTTCTGAGCTCCCGCGCATGCATAAGTAACTCACGAGGGAGGCCAGTTTCAACAGTCCTCACCCCCTGCCCCTCTCCAAAATGGAGAGGGGCGCGCGCGCAAGAAACCTCGGCATGTTGAACGGATGGTGCATTCTCCCCCTCTCCACCTTGGAGAGGGGGTTGGGGGGTGAGGATTTTATCGTCAGGCTGACGGGTCATGCGTTAAAATTTAAGAAGTCGTCCATATTAAAAAGGCCTTTCTTACGCGCAAGCCATTCGGCCACCAAAACAGCCCCTAAAGCAAAGCCATCTCTTGAATGTGCCATATGCTTTATTTCAATATCGTCAATAACAGAATGATAGCTAACCGTATGCTGCCCAGGATAAGGATCAATTCGTTTGGAGTGAATGGGAATTTCATTCTCGTTTCCTTGTGGATGAAGGGCCCACCCCGATTTTCTCTCCATGTGTTTCAATATCCCTTCAGCTAAGGTTATGGCAGTTCCGCTCGGTGCATCCTTCTTTTGGGTGTGATGAATCTCCTCAATTGAAACCGAATAATCCGGATAACTTTTCATCAACTGTGCGAGGTATTCATTCAATTTGAAAAACAAGTTCACACCTAAACTGTAATTCGATGAATAAAAGAATGTTCCGTTTTTGGCCCCGCAATATTCATCGACCAATTTTTTTTTCTGAAGCCAACCAGTAGTGCCTGATAGTACGGGTATCCCCAAGTCGATGCACTTTTGAATATTGGTTGAAGCAATTTCCGGAATCGAAAATTCAATGGCCACATCATGTTTAAACTGCTCCAATTGTTTTATGTCGGATGGATCGGCATCAATACGGGCTGAAATTTCATGACCCCTACTCAGCGCAATTGTCTCTATAGCCCTCCCCATTTTTCCATAACCAACCAACGCTATTTTCATGCTGACTATTTTCGAGACTTGTATCAGAACTTCAACGTGAGGGTGATGCCGGTTGTTCGGCCAATCATCATATTTTGATCAACTGATGGGTGCAAACTGATTTTCATTTCCTTGTTGATTTTAAAATCCTGCAGGTGCGCATCCACATGGGCATCCACAATCTGAAGCAAGTACCAAAAGCCGGTTAAGATTACATAATAATCGCGCTCTCTGCGGGCTTTATCAACAATAAATCGCAGGTTGCTTTCCGTGCGGCCGCTGGCTGAAGTGCCTGTTGCCAGGTACGTGTAAAGCTCATCGCGAAACGTTACATAGTTTTGTTGATAAAAATCGACTACCATTATGGTTGCCACGAAACCGCCATAAACAAAAGGAAGTTTCCAGTATTTCCCATTGTAAATCTGGCCGAGACCAGGGAAGACAGCGGAATAAAATAGGGCTTTGCGCGGATCAAGACTTCTCACATGAGCAGTGTCTGCGTTGGTTTCTTTAATAACCCGGAGTGAGTCTGCCTGCGCATTGGCCTTTCCAGCCAAGAAGTAGAGGCAGCAGACGAGCAGGTAAAAACCTAAGCGCATGCTAAACCTTGAGTATTTCCAGAATTCGGTTGAGGTCTTCAATGGAAAGAAATGGAATTTTGATTTCTCCTTTTTTACCATCACTCTTAACAGAAACTTTCGTGCCAAAATGCGAGGAAAGTTTGGATTGTAAATGGTTCGCTTCGCGGTTGGATGTCTGATTTTTATTGGTCTGTGGTTTTTTGGCTGTGGCCGATATTTCACGGGCTAACTCTTCCACTTTTCTCACTGATAAATCTTCGGCCAAAATTTTCTTAAACACATACAATTGCACATCGGGGTTCTCTATATTGATGATGGCCCGTGCGTGCCCCATAGTGAGTTTGTAATCGCGTAAAGCAATTTGAATGTCGGGTGGAAGCTTCAGCAACCGCAAGTAATTGGTAACGGTACTCCTGTTTTTACCTACTCGTTCACCCAGTTCGTCCTGTTTTAAATTACATTCCGAAATCAATCGCTGATAGGAGAGCGAAATTTCTATCGGGTTTAAGTTCTCGCGCTGAATGTTTTCAATTAGTGCCATCTCCAGCATTTGCTGATCGTTGGCCAACCGAACAAAGGCCGGCACTGATTTTAATCCCGCCTGCTTCGAAGCATGAAACCTCCGTTCACCCGCAATAAGTTGGTAACGGCTTTGCGTGAGCCTTCGAACCGTTATAGGCTGAATAATACCATGCACCTTTATGGATTCGGCCAGTTCCCGTAACGACTCCTGATCGAAATGCTGGCGCGGCTGAAAGGGATTGGTTTCAATCTCCGCCAGCAATATTTCGCTCATGCCCGAAGTATGCTGCTGAACAGCAGGGCGTGCTTCTGTAAGTTGCTCGGTTTGAGGCGTGTCGCTCAACAACGATTTTAAACCACGGCCTAAGGCAATTTTTTTGCTCATTTGGCGTATCCGTTTTTGTCTAAAATTTCGTGCGCGAGGTTCAGGTAACTCATCGCTCCCTTGCTCTCAGCATCGTGAATGAGGGCAGGCAATCCAAAACTGGGTGCTTCACTCAATTTTACATTACGTGGAATGATCGTTTTGAAAGCAATACTTTTGAAATGCGTGCGCACTTCTTCAACCACCTGGTTGCCCAGGGAAGTGCGCGAATCATACATCGTTAGCAATATGCCTTCGATCTCTAATTTTGGATTAAGGCGTGTTTGAATAATCTTGATGGTGTTGAGCAATTTTCCCAAGCCCTCCAACGCAAAATATTCGCACTGCACCGGAATCAAAACCGAATCTGCAGCCGTTAACGCATTGATGGTGATCAAACCCAGCGAGGGTGAGCAGTCAATTACAATAAAATCATATTGATCTTTAATGCCCATCAGCACATCGCGCATTTTCTCTTCGCGCCTTTCAAGGTTCACCATCTCCACTTCGGCCCCAACCAAATCAATGTGCGATGGAAGTATGTCGAGGTGCTTCAAATCATTTTTAATGATGGCATCCTGCATGGATACCCCATCGATCATACACTCATAAACACTTTTTTTAATCTCATTCGGATTTAATCCCAGGCCAGAAGTTGAATTGGCCTGAGGATCAGCATCGAGTAAAAGAGTTTTCTTCTCCAACACAGCCAAGCTGGCCGCCAGGTTTATGGCTGTCGTTGTTTTTCCAACTCCTCCTTTTTGATTCGCTATCGCGATTATTTTTCCCATGTATTTTAATGGACCACTGTCAACAGTCGACTGTCGACAGTGGACTGTTGACTATATTTAGTTTCTCTTATTCTTCTTCCTCGCCTCTTCACTCGCCTTCATCGCGCCTTCCAACTTCGACATAAAAGTAGATTTCTTGCTGGTAGATGATGCTTGTTTCAACCGGTGGGCATCCATCACCTTTTTAATTTTATCCTCGTCCACAAACCGTTTGATCAGGATTTGCTGCGCAAATGAAACCACGTTCGAAACTAAGTAATAAAAACTTAAGCTGGCAGGGAAGGAGTTCAAAACAAAAAGAAAAATAACCGGCATGATGTAGCTCATGGATTTCATCGGGCCATCCACGGTTGTGATTTGATTGTTCTGCCAGGTGATAACCAAAGTGCTTAGGGTCATCAGCAAAGTGTAAACGCTGAGGTGATTGCCAAGAAAAGGAATGGTGAAAGCGAAGCTCAGCACAGAATCGTAAGTCGAAATATCATCCGCAAAAAGCAAAGTCTGTTGCCTGAATTCAATACATGCCGGGAAAAGAAAAAACATAGCAAACAGAAATGGCATTTGAAGCAGCAGCGGAATGCACCCGCTAAATGGGCTCGCGCCTGCCTCATTAAATAATTTCATCTGCTCCTGGCTAAACTTCACCTGGTCGCCTTCGTGTTGCTTTTTCAGAACATCCAACTCAGGTTTGAGTAACCGCATTTTGGCCATGCCCAAATAGGATTTGTAAGAGAGCGGGAAAAGAATCACCCTGATCAGAAGAACCATCAGGGTGATGATCAGCCAATAACTATTTAAGTATTGTGTGAGCAATTGAAAAACCGGAACAATGAAATATTTGTTCACCAAATTCACCGGTGGCCAGCCCAGGTCAACATTCTGACGGAAGTCATCAGCCACGCTGTTTAATGTTTTGTAATCATTCGGGCCGAGATAGAACGAAAAATTACCTGTGCCTGAATTAACATCTGCAGTTGGGATTTTAACGGAAAAGGCAGCAGTCTTAACCGTGGATGAATCCGCTGGATCAACCGAGGTGGTCATGGAGCCGCCACTAAAAGATTTTTTGGTGAGAAAAGCCGACAGGAAAAATTTCTGCTTCACAGAAATCCATTTCGAAGCGGGAATGTCTTCCCGCTCTTCATCTTGTGAGCTTTCAGAAATTCCATCGAACTCGCCAGTCGTTGAATAATAATTAACAGTGGTTTTGCTGCGGCTGTCATTAATATCTTTCTCAACTAATGGAAGGCGGTTAAACCAACTGAAGGTAAGGTTCTCGCTATTGATTCCGGGTGCCACAACCCGGTATTGAAGCTGATAGCCCGTTTTTGCTAATGTGTAGATGTGTTTTACTTCACCGGTTAGTTCGCTGCTCGTCTTAAACTCAATTCGCGATGAATCACCAATGTTATCTGTTCTGTAAGAATACATGGCTTGATAAAGATCAACTGGCTTGCCATTGACAGCGCCAGTTAAATTAAACCGCGACCGGGATGGGGTGACCAATACTAACGGTTTTTTAGAATAGGTTTTGTAATTCTTAAGTTCGGCTTCGCGGATCACCGCGCCTTTGTTGCTGAATGAAATCCGGATGTCAGCATTTTCAAGCGTCACCAGTTCTTCTTTGATGTTGGCCGTTTGAGTGAAAATGGAATCAGTTTTTTGTTCCGGTTGAATCGCTATTTCTTTTTCCTGAG
>JAYUHI010000125.1:0-12903 GCA_043767095.1 Bacteroidota bacterium | reverse complement strand
CAATGCGCCAGCACTTCTTTATAACGTATAGTTGTATCAGGTTGCACCCCGGGAATTTGTACACCGGCAACACCCGAAGTTACCGGTGTCGATTTTATTTTGTCAACCTCCGCTTTAAGGCGTTCCAATTCTTCTTTGGCCTGCGCCTCTTGTAGTTTCGCCTTGCGTATGGATTGGATGCCCCCATGAATCATCACGCCACTGGCTCCACACAAAATTAAACCAACCCACCAGATTGGGTGCGGGTAACTGGCTAACATTCCGATGGCAATAGGGGAAACTATTATCCCACAAAAGATTATCAACGCTCCCGAAATCATTCCACCGGCACTGATGGTTTTTTGATCCATAGTATCTTGCCTTAAGCCTAAACAAAAGTAGCAAACGAATACGGACATTATTCGCACATTCAGCGGCTGAAAATCAAAATATGATTCAGATTGCCTTCGATGATTCACGTTTTCAATTGCAATAAAATTTCACAATTTTGTATGCCCATTCTAAACATTCACCTCATGAAATCCCTGAATCTTGTTTTCCTCATTATTGGTTTATGGTTAACGGCCACCAGCTACGCACAGGATTTATCCCTTTACAGTAAAGACACGCTGGACATGGCCAATACAGCTATTCATGTTACTTATATGACCCCTGAAGAAAAGAAAGTAGTTCAACTGATTAACCTGGCTCGCCTGAACGGTAAAACATTTTTAACGAGAGTGGCAAAACCATACGTGAAGGCCAACGACAAAGATGATGATGAGTTTGTGGAAGGCCTTTATACCGACCTAACCAACACACAGGCCATGCACTTGCTTAAACCAATGGAAACCTTGCACAAATCTGCCGCCCACCATGCCCAGGATATGGGAACCAAAGGCCAGCTGGGTCACGATAGCAGCGATGGCACCACCTTCACCATGCGTATTCATAAATTTCATAAACCCGTTACCGTTTCTGAAAACATAGCTTACGGTTATAGCGATGCTGCAAGTATTGTAATGGAGATGTTGATTGATGAAGGCGTCACCGAACGCACTCACCGCCATAACATTCTGGGCAAAACTTTTCACCATGTGGGTGTTAGTATAAAGCCACACAAAATGATGGAGTTCAATTGCGTGATGGATTTCTCAGTTGAATAATCTACGATCAATGATTTACGATTGACTACCTTGTGACCAAATGGTGTACGACAGTTTGTCCAGCCATCGCGCACCCCTTCCCCTAAAGGGGAACCGCGCGCAGGATTCTCCCTTTAGGGAGTTAGAGGGCGAGGGGGGATTTAAAAACATTTACAAAACTTTCGTACACCCGACTAAATCGTAATCACAAAATTGTAAATCGAAAATTGAGATGTCCAAAAAGAAATTCGAGGAGAAGAAAGAGAAGAAGGAAAAGCACGAAGTAAAATCGCTGCGCAAATCCGTTCTGGATCTTTTTGATGAGAACGCAGGCCGTGCTTACGACTTCAAACAGATTGCCCGTAAAACCGGGCAAAAGAAAAAAACCCTCAACAAGGAAATTTTTAAAATTCTTGACGACCTGACCACGGAGGGAAAGATTAAACAACTACCAACCGGTGCATATGCCTCGGCCCGGAAACCAAAAACTATTACCGGTGTGGTTGACCACGTGAACCCACGCTTTGGGTATGTGGCAACTGCAGAGGCGGACACCAAAGACATTTATGTCAAGACGCGCGACCTTGCCTCGGCATTGCATGGGGATACTGTGGAGGTTGAAGTCTTTAAAAGACGCACGGGAGAAAATCCAGAAGGTGAAGTAACCCGCATCGTTAACCGGGCGCGCTCCCGCTTCGTGGGCCGGATTGAACTTTCGAAAAGCTACGCATTTGTTGTTCCTGATTTCAGAAAAATCTACCAGGACTTTTTCATCTATCCCGAAAACATCAACGGAGCCAAGGCCGATGATAAAGTGGTTTTTGAAGTGACCCGTTGGGGCGATGGCGATAAAAACCCCGAAGCCAAAGTAGTTGAAATTTTAGGCAAGACCGGAGAGAACGAAGCGGAGATTCACTCCATCATGGCCGAATTCGATTTGCCATTCCGCTTTCCCCCTGCTGTTCTGCTGGAGGCTGATAAGATTGAAGAAGCCATCCCCAAAGAAGAAATAAAAAAGCGCAGAGACTTTCGAAAGGTTTTAACATTCACGATAGACCCCGAAGACGCGAAGGATTTTGACGATGCTATCTCCTATCAAAAACTGGAGAATGGCAATTATGAGATTGGCGTGCACATTGCCGATGTCTCTCACTATGTAAAACCTAATACGACCCTTGATGCCGATGCGTATGACCGGGCCACTTCGGTTTATTTAGTTGATCGCACCGTGCCCATGCTGCCGGAGAAATTATCAAACGAACTTTGTTCACTTCGTCCCAACGAAGACAAACTCACTTTCGCGGCCGTGTTTGAATTGGATGATAAAGGCAAAGTGCATAAAGAGTGGTTTGGCCGTACCATCATTCACTCTGCCCACCGGTTTAGTTATGAACAAGCGCAGGAAGGAATTGAAACCGGCAAAGGAAAATTTGCTCATGAGCTTCAGTTCTTAAATAGCCTGGCCCTGAAACTTCGCAAAGAACGGTTCATCAAAGGCGCGGTAAATTTTGAAGGCACCGAGGTAAAATTCAAACTCGATGAAAAGGGAAAGCCTCTGGCCGTGATTCCAAAAATCCGGAAAGACGCCCATAAGCTGATTGAAGAGTTCATGTTGCTCGCCAATAAAGCAGTAGCCACATATATCTTCAAACTTAAATCGAAGGGCACCCCCTCTCCTTCCCTGCCCGACCGGCAGGCGGGGGAGAGGGGGCAGGGGGGTGAGGCCAATACATTCGTTTATCGCACCCACGATTTTCCCGACCCCGAAAAAGTGCAAGACTTTGCCGCCTTCGCGCGACAGTTTGGACATAAAGTGAACACCGATGCGGGGGGCATTTCAAGAGCACTCAATAGTTTAATGGAGGAGATCGAAGGCAAGCCAGAACAAAATGTTCTGCAACAATTGGCTGTACGTTCCATGGCCAAAGCCAAATACACTACCGAGGCGATGGGTCATTTCGGATTGGCGTTTCAACATTACACCCACTTCACTTCGCCCATCCGCAGATACCCCGATGTGATGGTGCACCGGTTGTTGCAACACTACCTGGATGGCGGTAAATCGGAAAACAAAAAATCCTTCGAAGAAAAATGTATCCACTCGTCCGGGCGCGAGAAACGCGCGGCTGATGCTGAACGGGCTTCCATCAAATACAAACAGGTGGAGTTCATGAGCATGGCCGAAGACAAAGCGTTTGATGGCATCATTACCGGTGTAACCGACTTTGGTTTGTTCATTGAAATTACCGACACCAAATGCGAAGGCATGGTGCGCCTGTCGGATATGAAAGATGATTTTTATGAAACGGATGAGCGCAACTACCGCGTCATCGGCCGGAGAAGAAAAAAAGTTTACCGCTTAGGCGATAAGGTGAAAGTACGAATCAAAAAAACGGATATTGACAGGAGGTTGATTGATTTGGCGTTTGAGGATTAGACCTTCATTGTCGCGTTCTGTTTTTTGGTTCTATCTTATTTTTGTGGATTCCCAAATTTCTTTTACGCATTGACTAACCTTATTACCTTAGTAGAATGAGGTCTCGTTAATTGATCTAACCTTATTACATTATATTTCATCCGACTAAGATTAAATATCTTTTTTGTTGTTAACGGTATTTGGAAATAGACTTGCTCAATTTTTATTTTATAAACTGAATTTGAAAGAACAAATAGAATTAGAACTGAAACGACTTGAACAGCAACACGACATTACAATTTTGTATGCTGTAGAAAGTGGAAGCCGTGCCTGGGGTTTTGCTTCTGCCAACAGCGACTGGGATGTTCGGTTCATTTATTTGCACAAACGTGATTGGTATCTTTCTATTGACGACAAATCAGACAGTTTAGGTGAGATTTTACCAAACGACATAGACCTAAGTGGTTGGGAACTTCGCAAGGCACTCAGGCTTTTCAGGAAATCTAATCCACCCTTACTGGAGTGGTTACGCAGTCCCATCATTTACCAACAACGGTTTTCTGCTGCGAACAATCTTCGTCAACTGACCAGCGAATACTTCAATCCGAGATCATGCCTAAATCATTACTTGCACATGGCCGAAGGAAATTTCAGAGAGTATTTGCAAAAAGACCTGGTTAGGGTAAAAAAGTATTTCTATGTGTTAAGGCCAATCTTAGCTTGTCAATGGATTGAGGAGTCAGACACCATGGCTCCAATGGAATTTCAAAAATTGGTTGATACCCAAATTACTGACCAACAATTAAAAAATGAAATTGAAAAACTATTGAATAGAAAAATGAGAGGTGAAGAATTAAATGAAGAGCCTAAAATCCAAATCATTAATGACTTTCTTGACGATAGAATAACTTACTTTAACAACTTGTTGAAAGATTTTGACACAAGAAAGCAACCGGATACAGCTAAACTAAACGACCTTTTTCGAGGTACCCTTCAAGAAGTTTATGGATAATAAAAATACCATTGAAGATTACTTGAGTGAAAAGGAATGGGGCCTTACCCCCCCCTCGCTCTACCTACCCATTCGTTACCTCATGTCACTAGGAGGCAAACGCCTCCGGCCCATGCTTACCCTGATGAGCTACTCTCTTTTTAAAAATGATGTTGCGAGAATTATGCAGTACGCAGCAGCAGTTGAAGTATTTCACAATTTTACTTTAATGCATGACGACATCATGGATAAAGCACCTCTCAGGCGAGGAAAGAAAACCGTTCATGAGAAATGGAACGTGAACACGGCCATACTTTCGGGCGATGTGATGCTGGTGAAGGTGTATGAAATATTTTCCTCGCTCGAACCAAAATTATTGAAAGCGGTTTTGAATTTGTTCAACGCATGCGCTACACAAGTTTGTGAGGGCCAGCAGTTGGACATGGAATTTGAGAAGAGGAAAACTGTTTCCACTGCCGAATATTTAGAAATGGTGAGATTAAAAACAGCCGTTCTGCTTGGTTTTTCTTTGGAATTAGGTGCGTTACTGGCTGGTGCCAAAGCCAAAGAAAAAATGGCCCTTCGAAATCTGGGCATTAACCTGGGCATCGGGTTTCAGTTGAATGATGATTTGCTGGATGTGTATGGCGACAAGAAAAAATTCGGAAAGCAGGTGGGTGGGGATATTATTTCAAACAAGAAAACTTTTCTACTCATCCGTTCCCTGGAACATGCAAACGGCAAAGATAAAAGTGAGTTGTTAAAATGGATCAATGCCAGATCGTTCGGCAAAGCAAAAAAAGTGAAGGCGGTTACCGCGCTTTATGATAAACTGAACATCCCCGCAATTACAAAAGCGGAAATCAATACCTACTTTAGCAAAGGATTAAACAGCCTGTCTGCTTTGCCAGCCTCTGCGAACCGCGACAAGCTGGGCCAGTTTATTTTTTCTTTGATGAAACGGCAGAAATGAGCAACACGTCAAACATTCCTAAGGTATTTCACAAAGCCGATGGCGGCTTGCTGGATGCGTGCATCATGTGCAGACAGAATTTGTTAGAGCCGCCCCTTGATTACCTGATAGAAAAAGTAATACGGGTTTATCCCGAATACAAAAAGACGGATGTCATTTTTGAGTACGCCATGTGCATGAGTTGTGCCAGGGCTATGCACAATGAACTCTCCGTAGAAAGCCGGCAACGAATGGAAGCCTATTTCACCCAGCATGTTGATCTTAAAAAACGTGAAGCTTTACTTACGCCCAAACGGGCTGCGTTTAAGAATTGGATAAACACATGCCTGTTGAAAGGCACACCCATCAGGCAATCGCTTGAGTATTCATTGTATGGTCACGCCTGTGGAAGAAAAATGGTTTACGATCTTTTCCCTTACGCCATTTCGGGTGCCGTGATGGAAGAAGTAAACGAACTGCTCTCCGAAAAAACCCGCGAAGTGCTGGATGATTTTATAGGGAAGCATTTCTCCGGCCCGCCTGAAGTGGCGGAGATTTTGAAAAGGAGACCGGTGTTGGTTTAAGCAACTCCTTCAAAATTTCTTAGTAATTTTGACTTATGGATAATACGTTGCTCAGCAGAATAACATCTAACCCAAAAATTTTTGGTGGAAAGCCCTGCATCCGGGGCATGCGGGTTAGAGTGGTCGATGTGCTCGGGTTGTTGGCTGCTGGCCTCACAGCCGACCAAATTATCAAAGATGAACTTCCTTATCTTGAACCAGAAGACATCAAAGAATGTCTGCTTTACGCTGCTAACAAAATAAATCACCCGGTACTTTCTGCGGCATGACGCTGTACATTGATGCCAATCTTCCTCCCTCGTTAGCCCCTTGGTTAAAAGAGAAATTCAATATCGACTCTTTTTCCTTTGATCAAATGATGTGGAGATTCTCGGAGGATCATGAAATTTTTATGAATCTCCAAAAAAACGATGACTCCATAGTTGTAACAAAGGACGAAGACTTCATTAATCTTCTTGATGCCCATGGGGCGCCTCCAAAAATCATTTGGGTCACCATCGGAAACACTTCCAACCAAAATCTGAGAACGGTATTCTTAAGGCAGTTTAAGGAAGCAATCTCATTGTTGAAGGATAATGACCTTGTTGAGATTTCAGGGTAACATAGAATTCAAAATACCAATCATAATCAATGTCCCAACAAGACTCCCAAGACGAAAAAGACGATGAACTCTTCGAGCATCATCGCATTGTGGCCGATGGTGGCCAGGGGTTGCTGCGCATTGATAAGTTTTTGTTCGCCCGGCTATCTAATGTCACCCGCACCAAAATCCAAGCTGGCGTTCATGCCGGTTTTGTTTTGGTGAATGAGAAGCCAGTAAAGCCCAATTACAAAGTGCGGCCGCACGATGTGATTGTGATTTCTTTTCCTGAACCTCCGCGCGATACCGATATCAAACCGGAAAACATTCCACTCAGCATTGTTTATGAAGATGAATATCTGTTGGTGGTCAATAAACCGGCCGGCATGGTAGTGCATCCCGCTCATGAAAACTGGACAGGGACTTTAGTGAACGCCCTCGCTTATCATTTTCAAAACTTACCGCATATGCCCGGCAATGAAGGCAAGCCCGGACTGGTTCATCGCATCGACAAAGACACATCGGGTTTGTTGGTGATTGCAAAAACGGAACCCGTGATGAGCGCTATGGCCGCCCAGTTTTTTCATCACACGATTGAGCGGACGTATTGGGCTTTGGTGTGGGGTGTTCCTGATCCACCGGAAGGAACCATCAACGTCAATCTCGGGAGAAGTCCGAAAGACAGACGAGTTACCATTGCTTTTCCGGATGGAAGCATCGGCAGGCATGCCATCACCCATTACCGCACCCTTAAGCCGATGCGTTACGTTTCTCTTGTTGAGTGCAAATTAGAAACGGGTCGCACACACCAGATTCGCGCGCACCTGAAATACCTGGGGCATCCGTTGTTTAATGATGGGATGTATGGTGGTGATGCTATTGTAAAGGGTACCGTGTTTTCGAAATACAAACAATTTGTAGAAAACTGTTTCAAGATTATTCCCCGGCAGGCATTGCATGCCAAAACGCTTGGCTTTGTTCATCCGGTAACGAAAAAGAATTTGAGATTTGATTCTGAACTGCCCGAAGATTTTCAGCAGGCATTGGAGAAATGGGAGGGATATGTTTCGAAGGAATAAAAAAAACCATGCCTCTCCCGCATGCTTCAACTTTTAACTAACTAACCTAATGAATGCATTTCAAATTCCGGGTGCGTGAGGCCGCAACAAAGGTTGCATAACCCTGATCGGCCAAAAACCGGATAGACCTTTTAACCTTGTAGAAAATATGCTGTGTGACCGTAAACCCTTATTACCTTATTGGGCTTACAGAATAAGGTAATAAGGTTCATTATCATTGATGATTGCGTTTCTACTAAGGTTACATTGCGGGGTGCAGCATTTGATTTTAAGAAAAAAAACAAGGGGTTATATATAATTTTTCAAAACAGCGATAAGTTCCCTCCTTTTCTAAATTTAGTCAGATCATAAGCCGGAAATCCCCGGCCTTCAAAATATTTTCTTTTCGAGGTTCGGTAAAGTTGATGGATAATTTCAGCGAGGTTTCCTTCTCCCCTCATTCGCCTCCCAAAAACAGAATCGTTTACATCGCCTCCGTGTAAATCGCAGATTTGGTTCCATACTTTTTCAAACCGGTCGGGAAAATTCTTGCGCAACCAGTCCTCAAAAATTTTTCCTATAGAACCATTCAATCGAACGACCGTCATCCCGGCATCTACTGCTCCATGTTCAGAAGCCATTTGAAGTATGGCTGGAATTTCATGGTGGTTCAATCCAGGAATGATGGGGGCGTTCATGACACCGGTTGGGATGCCAGCTTTATTTAATTCTTCAACCACTTTCATTCTTTTCATGGAGGTGGCAGTGCGCGGTTCCATTTTCCTTCGCAGGTCTTCGTCTAAGGTGGTGATGGAAATCATAACCGTCACCAATCTTTCGCTTGCCAGATCAGAAAGCAAATCAGTATCGCGAAGGATGAGGCTGTTTTTGGTAATGATGGAAACGGGATGCCTGTAACGAGCCAACACTTTGAGTATGCTGCGGGTGAGCTCAAATTCTTTTTCCTGGGGCTGGTAGCAATCGGTGTTGCCCGAAAGCATGATGGGCACTGCATTCCAGTTTCGCTGAAGAATATGCTGCTCCAATAACGCAGCAGCATTCTTCTTTACGATTATCTTGCTTTCAAAATCAAGCCCCGCACTGAAGCCGTAATACTCATGCGTGTTTCGTGCATAACAATAAACGCATCCATGTTCGCAACCCTGGTAAGGGTTCATGGAATACATCATCCCCAAATCAGGGCTATCCACTTTGTTTACAATTTTTTTAGGCGTGTCCTGAAAGATTTGTGTTGCTGGCGAAGTCAGCATTTCCTCATCCAACCCTTCGATGTGCTGCGCCACATATTCGTTTTTGAGGAACCTGTTACCGGTCTTAATTTGCGCCCCGCGTCCCTTCAAATAATCCATAGACAATAGTAACTAAATTATTTAGCAATCGGCTACTCCTTTCTAAAATCCGATATATTTAAGCCAAAAGCCTGTTATGATTCAATGGATTCCCTACCAGCCACCGCCCACTCAAGTGCTGAAAATTCCGGCCGCAACCGAACATAATATTAACTTGTTGGTGAGGCGCGAAGATTTAAACCACCCTGTTGTTTCCGGAAATAAGTGGTGGAAGTTGAAGTACAATTTGTTGGAAGCCCGGCAGAAAAATTATCAAGCTGTACTCACGTTTGGCGGTGCTTACTCCAATCATATCTATGCTACTGCAGCTGCGTGTAAAGAGTTAGGTTTAAAAAGTATCGGGATAATTCGTGGAGAAGAATTGCCTGGACCAGAACCAATCAATTCAACACTCTTATTCGCAAAGCAATGCGGAATGCAATTGCATTTTATTTCCCGAACGGATTACCGGAAAAAGACGGAAAATACTTTTCTCACTTCACTCGAAGAAAAATTCGGACGGTGCTTTATCATTCCGGAGGGAGGAACCAATTCCCTTGCCGTGCAAGGGTGTGCGGAATTAGGAAAGTTGTTGGTCGAAACAAAATTTGACTATTTGTGTTTGCCCGTTGCCACGGGGGGCACCATTGCTGGAATTGTAAATGCATTTGATGGAGAGAGGAAGATCGTAGGCTTACCGGTGTTAAAAGATGGAGGGTTTTTGAAAGATGAAATCCAAAAACTCGTTTCATCCTCCTGGAATAATTGGGAATTATTTTTGGATTACCATCACGGTGGATACGCCAAGACAAGCCTTCGCCTGAACAGTTTTATTAATGAGCTGGCACAATATGATATTCCTACCGAACCCGTTTACTCTGCCAAATTATTCTGGGCGGTTTTTGATCTATTAAAAAAAGGGTACTTTGAAAGAGGAAGCACGGTTATGATTCTTCACACCGGTGGCTTGCGTAACGAAACCCCGCCTGCGTAATTTCTTACTTTAAATATTGATCAGATGATTCAGGATTTTGATCTGGCTTTGTTGGCGGCTCTTCATTTATCTCTTGCTTGCCTGTGCCTTGATACTGAAAGGGTGATGCTTCCTGGTGGATTTTTATTGCTTTCCGCGAAAGCATAATTCCAATAACTAAAGAAACCAGGGCGCCAATCCAAATGCCCGCCCAAACTCCGCTCACCTGGGCAATGAACCAGAAGTAATCATAGGCGCCATGAAAAAGAGTGGCGATGCCCAGGCCATACCAACCGTAATGCGATTTATGATGAACAAACTTCGAGAGGCCCAAATAATATCCCATTAGCACGGCAAAGGCGGCATGGGCCGGAACTGCGGTGAACATTCTGAGCACAGCCACACCCCAACCGCCATCCACCACATACATCACATTTTCAAATGTGGCGAAACCCATGCTCACCATAACGGAGTAAACTATGCCATCAAATGGTTCATTGAAATTTGGATTGTTATATAAAACCCCCCGAACAAAAATATACTTGCTGAACTCCTCCACGAGGGCCACAATGATAAAGGCATGAACGGCCTGTTGAGATAAATCTTGCTCATTGATCGGTATAACCATGCTTAGCGGAACGCTTATTATCAATGTTATAACCACACTGCCCATGCCATAGAAAAAACTTTTCACCAGCAGGCCGATAGGTTCGCGCTCGTGCTTGTCTTTCAGATAAATAAAAATGGCGATGGAAACCCCGGGGGCAATAGCGAAAGCAAGAAGGATCAGGATGTTCATTCTATCGCAAAAACGCTATTATAAAATAAACAACAAGGGCTGCAATACACCTGATCAATGGGGCTTGAAGAAAGAGCATGCGTTCACGCTTAGTCATAATTAAGATCATTGAAAATCCAGTGCCGGCCGCGGTGGTAAGCAATCCAATCATCATCATTTCGTTGGCACCAGGGTAGTTCAAAAAAGTAAACAGCAGCGCCACGCAAAAAACAGAAAGCCCAATGAACATCAGTTTTCTAAGAATGGTTACCAGCAAATCGGCAAAGCCTTTTAATTTGGTTGCGGTGTCTTTCGGCAGGTGTACCATTACATAGGCTGATAAAAAATAAGTAGCGGCAAGGGTCATAAGGCCAAGCATAAGCATTTCAGGGGCGCCCTGGTATTGCATACCTTTCAAAAGAATGGCGATTGCCGTGATTACCAGGCCAATAATTTCTGTCCATTTTAAAATTTTGGGTAGGAAGGTGGCGAAGGAGGTCATGGGTTGAGGAGGTTTGCCCTTTCAAAGTAACGAAAGTTAATGGTTAAACTTCACCATCTGAAAAAAGCTATGCATTCCTTTCAATCTGAAATTTTACTTTTAAACAAACCGAGCAAATTATGAAAACCCTTTTCATGGCAATTGGCCTGATGTCAATCATTACAGCCGTCTCTCAACCAAGAATAAATCCCATTATCAAAAAAGGTGGAGGCATTTTCGATGTGCCTGATGCGTTGGAGAAACCTGATCCCACCATGAGTTACAAAATTGTAATTGAATTAGTCAGCGCCAGCGATAATTCCAAAGAAGTTAACCAGGCTTTGAATAACGTGGCCAGGTTGATTAACCTTCACGTTTCGGGGGGCGTTCCCAAAAGTAATCTTGAAATAGTAGTGGCCATTCATGGTGAGGCCACTTACACCATTACCGATTCGAAAACCTATGAGAAGAAATATAAATCGCCCAACCCCAACCTGGAATTATATAAAGAACTGGCTGATGCAGGTGTGAAGTTTGTAGTGTGCGGCCAATCTTTAATGGCGCGAAGCGTAGATCGGTCAACCATTATTCCGGAAATCAAAATCGGCACGTCTATGCTAACCACCGTAACCACACACCAATTGAAAGGTTTTGCTTATTTGAAGTTTTAAGATGGGTGGTTCGTTGATTTTGCGCACGTCTGCCTGTCGGCACACTGGGAGCGCACGGAGTTCACAGAGGAATGCAAAATTTCTCTTCGGCCTACCTCAGGGACAGTCTTGCAACATCACAACACCTCTGCCAGGCAGGCGATACTTATTTCTTTCGCGCCCGCCTCAAGCAAACATTTAGCGCAGGCTTCAATGGTAGCCCCCGTTGTAATCACATCATCAATCACCAAAATCCGTTTACCGGAAACCAGGTCAGCTTCATTAACCTGAAAGGCATAGTTCACATTTTCCCAACGCTCCATTTTTGATTTTTTGGTTTGGGTTTTCGTGGCAGTCACCCGTGTAACAATTATATCGCTGTGCGGAATTTGTAAAACTTCGCTCATTCCTTTCGCAATCATCGCGCTCTGATTATAGCCGCGTGTACGTCTCCTTCTTTTGTGCAGGGGCACCGGAACCAGTAAATCAAACTCTTTGTCATAGCCTCCTCCTGCTATATTCAACGACAATATTTTCCCCAACTTTTCCCCAATCTCCGGGTGGTTATTGTACTTCAGTTGATGGAGCAAATTTTGAACAATGCCCGCCTTTTGAAATTTCAACAGCGCCCAGCCATGCTTCACGGGCACACGTCCAATAAAACGGTTTACGATGGGATTGTCATCCGATTGATAATAATCGAGGCGAGGCAACTCGGCCAGGCACCGTGTGCAAAGAATTTCTTCCCCTTTCGCTAAGCCATCGCTGCAACCAAAACAGAAATTAGGGAAAAACAGCGCGAAGAAATCGTTGAGCAAAGGCCAATGGAAGATATTTGAAAGCCGCGACAATGGAACCATATTTACGCATACAATGTCATTAACTAAATTTCGATAATCAAATAAGAAATAACTTTTTCAGCGTATGAACCTGGTAGAACAATTCAATGCCTATCGCGGCAAAATGA
>JAYUHI010000124.1:0-12922 GCA_043767095.1 Bacteroidota bacterium | reverse complement strand
GCACCAGGGCGAAAAAATATCACTTTCATTAGGGGCCGGCTACCGGCCCCATAAAAGTGAATAGCAAAAACGGACTTTAGAGACAGACACTAATTAGTCACCACCTCAATGGTCTGAATGCTGCCATCCTCCAAATGATTCAGCTTCGTCACTTTAATATTCCGCAAATGGGTTTTACCCGACAATGCACTGTCGTGGAAAAATAAATACCACTGGCCATTGTGTTTTACAATGGAGTGATGATTAGTCCATCCTGTCACGGGCATCAGGATGATACCCTGGTACGTGAACGGGCCATACGGGCTTGTGCCGGTTGCGTAACAAATAAAATGAGTGTCGCCAGTTGAATAGGAAAAATAATACAAGCCGTTATACTTATGCATCCACGAGGCTTCAAAAAACCTTCGCTGGTTGTCTTTGCCTGCAATTGGTTTTCCGTTCTCATCAAGAATTTGAATTTCCTTCACCGGTTCTGCAAAACCAAGCATGTCATCAGCCATCGCGGCAACCCTGGGACCAATGGCCGGGGATTCGTCCACTGGCTCTTTGGCATCCTTCAAATAGGTGCCGGTCTGCCAGCTTTGCAATTGCCCGCCCCACAAGCCTCCAAAGTACATGTAGAATTTTCCATCGTCATCCTGAAAGACAGCGGGGTCCATACTATAACTGCCCTCAATAAAATTTGGCTGAGCTTTAAACGGCCCTTCCGGGCGATCACCCACAGCAACACCAATGCGGAAAATATCCTTTTTGTCTTTAGCCGGGAAGTAAAAAAAATACTGGTTGTTTTTAAATGCTGCATCGGGCGCCCACAACTGCCGGCCTGCCCAGGGAATATCATTAATTCTGATGGTAATTCCGTGGTCGGTAATTTTTCCACCCACGCTGTCCATCGAGTAGGCATGATAATCCTTCATATCGAAATGGGCACCCAAATCATCTTCGGGAACATCGGATTCAATATCATGCGAGGGATAAACATAAATTCTACCGTTAAAAACGTGTGCTGATGGATCGGCTGTGTATAAGGAATCAATCAGGGCAGAGATATTTTGCCTGCTGATGGAATCAACCGTTTCGGTTTGAGCGATTTCTTTTTTACCGGTGCACGATACAATTAACGAAGCTATCACCATGCAATAAATAACCAAGAGAATATTTTTCATGAGCCCGTTTGGTTAGAATAAAACAACATCGCTAATTATTTCAGGAGTAACAGCATAAAACTCTTTTTGAACATTAAAGGGTGGTTCTCCATTTTGCTCTTTCACGTAGTAGCTGCCATCCTCTTTCATGATATAGGCGTTAACATTGTCCTTCAGGTTATAGCGGAGTATGTTCATGGCCTGCTTTTTCAGGTTTTCCTGTTCTAATGAGAAAAGAGATTCAATTCTCCGGTCAAAACTACGCACCATGGCATCGGCACTTCCAATAAACACTTTGGGATTCCCCGCATTGTGGAAGTAATAAATGCGTGAGTGTTCCAGATATTCCCCCACCAGGGAAAGCACTTCAATGTTTTCACTTAATCCTTTTCGGCCCGGCCGCAGGCAACACATGCCGCGAATAATAAGTTTGATGGATACTCCAGCCTGGCTGGCTTCATAGAGAGATTCTATAAACTCTTTGTCTTGCAGCGAGTTCATTTTGATAACAATACCCGATGGAATGCCTTGCCTGGCATTCTCTGCCTCCCGTTGCGTCATGTTCACCAATTGTATGCGCATGTCGCGGGGGGACGTGATCAGGTTTTGATATGCAGAAGGTTGAGAATTTCCTGTAATGACATTGAAGAATTCCGATACATCGTTGGCATAGGCCACTTTGGTGGTGAGCAAACCCACATCGGTATATAGCCGGGCGGTGATTTCGTTATAATTCCCGCTCGATAAATGCACGTACCGAAATACCCGGTCATCGGGCTCCCGTCTTACAATTAATAAAAGTTTGGTGTGCGTCTTTAAACTACTCACGCCATAAATCACAAAGCAACCGGCCTTTTGCAAGCGTTGCCCCTCGCGCAAATTATTTTCTTCATCAAAGCGGGCCTTCACTTCAAACAACACCGAAACATGCTTTCCATTTTCAGCTGCGCGCAACAGGGCTGCTGTAACCCTTGACTCTTTCGAAACGCGGTAAATGGTAATCTTTATGGAAAGGACGGCCACATCATCAACTGCCTGCTCCAGCATTTCTATAATGGGATCCATGGAGTTGTACGGATGGTGAAGAAGAATGTCTCGCGATTTCAAAACTTCAAATAAATCAAGAGTACCCAGTTCGGGAAAGGAGACTGGCTTTACCGGTGGCCGAACGGAACTGCGTTTGCTCTTGAATTCCGGGTGCCCGAGGATTTGCGTGAGTCCGGCAAAATCAAACATGCTCTCATCGGGGATGCGGAAAATATTTAATTCGTCCAGATCCCATTGAATCTTAAGAATTTTAAGCAACCACGGATCAACGCTGTGCTGCACATCTAATCGAACTACCCGGCCCGTTCGCCTGGTAATCAATTTTCGCTTGAGTTCCTCCAGAAAATTACTTTCAATGTCTTCGCTCTCCTCCAGGGTGAAATCTCCGTTGCGGTTAATCCGGAAAAGATTGATGCTTGAAATCTCTACGTTGCGAAAAAGGTGATGGATGTTAGCGTAAATAATTTCCTCCAGTGGAACAAAAGACAATAAACCATCCCGACTTTTAATTTCATAAAACCGCAACAGGTTGCCCGGAATCTGAATAAAACATGCCTTCGGTTGGTTATTGGTATCACTCCGCGTTTGCGTAACTACCCCAAACAACAACCGGTTGTTTTTTAAAGTCGGAAAGGTGTGATAATTATCGAACCCCATGGGGGTGAGCATGGGGTAAATGGTTCGTTGAAAATATTGATCCACTTTGCCCGTATCATCGGGCGACAAGTCTGTGTAATGACAAATGGTAAAATTATTCTGTTCGAAGAGGGGCCTGAGCTTTTTAATGAACAGTTCATTTTGCTCCTGAATGAATTTATGAATTTCGCCCAGCAACAATTCGCGGAAAGGTATTTCGCGCATACCACTGTAATCAAAACGCTCTTTGCCGAAGTCTAGGTAATTATACAAACTGCCCAGCCGGATAGTGCAAAACTCATCGAGGTTGGAAGAGGTGATGGAAAGAAATTTTAACCGGTCAAAAATAGAGCGCTCCGCTTTCCGGGCCTGATCCAGTACGCGATAGTTGAATTGAAGCCAACTTAAATCACGACTGATGTAGTTGCTGTCGTTTATCTGGATTTTGGATGAGGGCATCGTGAGCATGTCGCTGAAATTTACCTCGGCCTTTTTTTCGGATCCTGCCTGACATCAAAAAAGGTAAGGATAATTATTCGTTCTCCTTTTATCCTGTAAAATACTCTGGTATGTTTTGTTAAATGAAATCCACGAATTTGCTTTGCTTCAACTTCAACTGAGCCCATCTGGGGAAAGTCCTCCAATAAATCTAAAAAGGCAGCAACCTTTTCCTCAAAAGCTTCGGCAACCTTCTCTCCAAACTCTATTAAAATTCTATTTTTTATCTTATGGTAATTTTTTTCAGCCCTCGTGGTAAGACAAATGATCATATGTTATTTTTTGAACACTTGATCCCTGCTAACCAGGTTATCTTCGTTTTCAGATTCCTCAAAAGCCAATAGTACTTCTTGCTTTTGATCTTCTGTCAAGGAATTCCATAGCTGTCCTGATTTACTACTCTCGTGGACTCTCAAAAAGTCGTAAAGAGTTTGCAGCAGTTGCTCGCTTTGGATACGGTCAATAATTTTGTGAATGCTTGATTTTAATTCTACTGTTTCCATATATAATCATTATCAAAGTGATACTAAATTGGTCAGTTACGTTGGTTGTTAAATTACTCAAATATCCACCTTCGCATACTTAGCATTCTTCTCAATAAACGCCCTTCGGGGTGCAACCTCATCGCCCATCAGCATTGAAAAAAGGTGATCGGCCTCGGCTGCTGATTCAATGGCTACTTGCTTTAAAGTTCGCTTGTCGGGGTTCATGGTGGTTGTCCAAAGTTGTTCGGGGTTCATCTCACCAAGACCCTTGTAACGTTGAATGCCGACACTGTCTTCCTTTCCGTCTTTGGCCATTTCTTTAACCAGATGGTCGCGCTCTTCTTCAGTCCAGCAGTAATTCTCAACCTTACCTTTTTTTAACAAGTAAAGTGGAGGCAGAGCAATATAAACATAGCCTTGTTCAATCAGGTCGCGCATGTAGCGGAAAAAGAAAGTAAGGATGAGCGTGCGGATGTGACTACCGTCAACATCGGCATCAGTCATAATTATTACTTTATGATATCGAAGTTTGTCTAAGTTGAGGGCTTTCTCATCATCGGCTTTTCCAAACGTCACACCGAGCGCAGTGATCATGTTCTTGATCTCTTCGTTGTCGTAAATTTTATGCTCTTGAGCTTTCTCCACATTCAAAATTTTTCCACGAAGGGGAAGGATGGCCTGAAAATTTCTGTCCCTGCCCTGTTTGGCCGATCCACCGGCCGAGTCACCCTCAACCAGGTACAATTCGCAAATAGAAGCATCGGAACTGGAGCAATCAGCCAGTTTGCCTGGCAGGCCCGTGCCCGACAACACATTTTTCCGCTGCACCATTTCGCGTGCTTTGCGGGCGGCAATCCTCGCCTGGGCCGCCAAAATAACTTTACTGACAATGAGTTTCGCTTCGCGCGGATTCTCTTCCAGGTATGCCTGCAGCACCTCACCCACGGATTGGTCCACAACGCCCATTGCATCGGAGTTTCCTAATTTAGTTTTAGTCTGCCCTTCAAACTGGGGCTCAGCCACTTTTAAAGAAATGATAGCCGTGAGGCCCTCACGAAAATCTTCCCCGCTAATTTCCACCTTGGCTTTTTCCAACAACCCCGATTTATCGGCATAACTTTTTAACGTTCTGGTGATGGCTCTTCTAAAGCCCGCCACGTGTGTACCACCTTCATGTGTGTTAATATTGTTTACATAAGACACCAGGTTCTCTGAATACGAGGTATTATAGCTTAAAGCCACCTGCACGGGCATATCGCCCTTAAAGTTCTCTACGTAAATCGGTTTAGCAATTAATTTTTCCCTGGTAGAATCCAGGTACTCAACAAACTCAACCAGCCCGCCTTCGGAGTAAAAGGTATCCGATCGGGCCTGGCCTTTATCATCCACATCGCGCAAGTCTTTGAGTATTATTTTTATTTTAGGATTGAGGAATGACAGTTCTCGTAAGCGTGTGGCTATTGTCTCGTAATTGTATTCCAGCACTATAAAAACCTCGTTATCGGGTTTGAAGTGCACGGTGGTGCCCCTCTTCTCCGATTGCCCGATAACTTTTACGGGGTACAACGGATCGCCCCTTTTATAATCCTGCTCAAAAATTTTGCCTTCGCGGTAAACGGTTACTTTCAGGTTAACCGACAAGGCATTCACACAAGAAACACCCACACCATGCAACCCACCTGAAACCTTGTATGTGTTCTTGTCAAACTTGCCACCGGCATGAAGCACAGTCATCACGACCTCCAGGGCAGACCGTTTTTCTTTAATGTGCATGTCGGTAGGAATTCCCCGGCCATTGTCTTCCACCGACACCGAATTGTCGGGGTGGATATTGACTAATATCTCGTTGCAATAACCGGCCAAAGCCTCGTCAATGCTGTTGTCAACCACTTCCCAAACCAAATGATGGAGGCCTTTCACGGCTACATCGCCAATGTACATGGCGGGGCGCTTTCGAACCGCCTCTAAACCCTCTAAAACCTGTATATTACTTGCTGAATAATCGCTTTCGACTGCTTGCTTATTTTCGATCATAATGATGTTTAGACAAGTGTCAAAAATAGGGTTTTTAGACTTAATTTCGCCTATATGCTGCATTAATTCCCCATAATCTTTTTGCCATGACAAAGGCCGAACCTGCACCAATCAAATTCATGTTTTTAACCGTCAAAATGAGTGCAAAAAATAAGGCTCCCGATGAAGAGAGCCTCTAATTTTCAGAATCAAAATAAGGCGAGCTTAAATTGGTGCGGGGGCTTTTTCTGCCTTCTGATTTAAAGCACCATCTAAATTTTTTTTGTCGCCTTTAACCTTTTTCTTTTTATTTTTTTTCTTATCAGGCTCTGCCAATAATTTGGCTTTGGCCTTCTGCAGCTCTGCTTTTTGTGCTTCGCTCACCACCGGATAGCTTAAATCCAGTTTTTCAAACTGACGGTAGATGGCACTGGCAATAGCAAGACGGGCAAACCACTTGTCATCTGCCGGGATTACAAACCAGGGCGCATAATCGGTAGAGGTCTGGCTCATTACTTCAGCATAAACACGCTGATAATCATCCCAGAAGCCGCGCTCCTTCAAATCGGAGAGGGAGAATTTCCAATTTTTGGTTGGGTCGTCAACGCGCTCCAGAAACCTTTTCTTCTGTTCTTTTTTAGAAACATGCAAAAAGAATTTCATAATCACCATGCCATTGTCGGCCAGGTTTTTCTCGAAACGCCTGATTTGTTTGTATCGCTGATCCCAAAATTTCTTGTCAATATCTTTCACCGACTCAACGCCAGGAATATTCTCGCCCATAACAAACTCAGGGTGCACCTGGGTAACCAGCACATTCTCATAGTGCGAACGGTTATGGATGGCTATTTCGCCCCGGGGCGGCATGGCAATCTGGTGGCGCCACATATAATCATGGTCAAGTTCTAAGGCATTGGGTGCTTTAAAGCTGAACACTTTGACACCGGTTGGATTAAACCCCGACATAATATGCTTCACGGCCCCATCTTTTCCGGCCGCATCCATCGCCTGAAAAATAATGAGGATGCTGTACCGATTATGGGCGTAAAGTTTATCCTGAATCTCAGCCAGCTGTTTCCGGCCTTCTTCCAGCAATTTGAGGGAGTCTTCTTTGTTGAGCTCTTTGCCCTTGTATTTGGTATTAAAATCTTTAAGCTTGATTTTCTTACCTGGCTTAACCAATAAATCCTTTAGGGATATTAATTTTTCATCGCTTAGCATAAGGGAAAATTTAAAGGGTTTTACATCCTTAAAAGTAATAGAATGACCATTAGGCTGCTTATGATTTACGTCATTTTTTTAAATGACATTCAAACTAAATTAAGTAGCTATTTCAGGCTGAAATTCCAGTTTTCTTTACTAACTTTCAGTACCCACTAAACTATACGGCTATGAAACCAATACTAATCACCGCCCTCCTCATGCTCGCCATAGGCTGCAGCTCTCCCAGTGGCCAGAATGAAATTGACGCCATTAAGAAAGCTATTGAGTTAGAGACTTCTTCGTTTTACAAACTGGAGGAGCAAAACTGGGAAGGCTCATGGGCGCAAACCCCGTATGCTTATTGGTCTTATTCAGACTCAACGGGCACCAGCTTCCTGGAGGGGTGGGATAACATCAACAAAAACTTTGATGCGTATTTTAAAACAAGTGTATCTAACCGGAACATTGATGTGGCCCATCCGGAAGCACAGCTTATTATTGAGCGCGATTGGAAAGAATTCAGGGTTTATGGTGATGGAGCATTTGTTCAATACACCCAGCGCGTGAAAGATGCCCAGATTGAAAGGGACGAAACCTCGCAAATACGGATCATGGAAAAGAAAGACGGCAAGTGGCTGGTGGCTTATGTGGGGATAATTGCCAAGTATCCAGCCGAATGATTGCTGACATTCAGCCGCATCTTTACTAATTCGTCCAATTCGTAACTTAATATTGATTGGTTTGCAGCATTACCAGGGTGCATGCTTCTAACGTTTCTATTCCTGCTGCAATTGCCCGTTGTTCAAATGCAAAGTTTTCTGTTCCGGGATTGAAAATTATTCGCCTGGGATTTAAACTTAACATATAGTCTTCCCATTCTTTTTGAAGTTCAGGCCTGATGTAAAGGGTAATGGTATCCGTATCTTCAATCATTGGTTGCGTCCGGATATCTAAAATAGTTTTTCCTAAAACTTCTCCTTTCTTTATTCCGACAGGCACAAATTCATATCCGTAATTTTTTAATAGCTCAGCGGCCTGATATGAATACCGGCTTGTGTTTGGTGATGCTCCTATTATAACTGTTTTCAGCCCCCTGGCCCCACGCCTTTGGCGTGGCAGGCCCGAAGGGGGAACAGATTCCTCAAACTGTTGTGCTTGTTCCTTCATTTTCAATTTCGTTTTACGATGGCTTCAGCCACCCTTTCTCCATCCATGGCAGCTGAAACAATTCCACCGGCATAACCGGCTCCTTCCCCGCAAGGGTAAAATCGTTTTATCTGAACATGTTCCAGGGTTTCTTTGTCGCGAGGAATCTTTACGGGCGATGATGTACGGCTTTCAACGCCAACCACCTGCGCTTCGTTAGTTAAATATCCTTTCATTTTTAATCCAAAACTTTTGAACCCCTGCACCAATGCATCGCTAATTACCCTCGGAAGGATGGCATGCAAATCGGCAGAAACAAGTCCGGGTTGGTATGAACTATCCAACAAAGAAGATGAAGTCTTTCGTTCCACAAAATCAAGTAACCGTTGGGCGGGAGCTTCTTGCCTGCCGGTGATGCATGCTTTCTGTTCGATAATGGATTGATATTTCAGGGCCGACAGTGGCCCTGCTTTTTCATAAATACAAAAATCAGAATCATCCACTGTCACCACTATCCCCGAATTGGCAAACCTTGAATCTCTCCTGGAAGGACTCATTCCATTCACCACTATTTCGCCAGGCGATGTAGCTGAGGGAACAATAAACCCCCCCGGGCACATGCAAAAAGAAAAGACTCCTCTTTCTTTTCCATTAACCTTCGCCTGGTGAACTAATGAATAAGGGGCCGCTGGGAGGTAGGCGTCCCGATCGGTGGCGCAATGGTATTGAACCCGGTCAATAAAATTCTGAGCGTGTTCCACCCTCAGTCCTAATGCAAACGGCTTGGCTTCCATGTGCACGTTTCTCGAATGCAACAGTTTGAAAATGTCTCTCGCAGAATGACCAGTGGCCAGAATTACCGCTTCACCATAAAATTCTTCGTGCTCAGTTTTTACACCAAGCATTTCCATTTCCTTAATAATAAAGTCAGTCGCTTTGCAATTGAAATGTACTTCGCCACCATTGTCAGTTATGGTTT
This sequence comes from Bacteroidota bacterium, assembly GCA_043767095.1. Classification (GTDB taxonomy): domain Bacteria; phylum Bacteroidota; class Bacteroidia; order Cytophagales; family Cyclobacteriaceae; genus ELB16-189. The sequence continues at coordinate 3,770 of JAYUHI010000124.1, read as the reverse complement.
TTGAAATAGCTGAAACAATATTGGGTAGTTTGTTTGTGCCAATGTGCGGGTGGGCATCATACAGAATATCGTCCATCGCGCCATGCGCATGAAATATATCCAATATGCGTTTTATATCGCCCCGTTTTTTCGAGCGGGTATAAAGTTTTCCATCGGAATACGTACCGGCCCCTCCTTCACCAAAGCAGTAGTTCGATTCCGGATTAACGATGTGATCTTTATTGATGGCCGCCAAATCGCGCCTGCGCGATCTCACGTCTTTACCTCTTTCTAATACAATAGGCTTCATGCCTGACTCAATCAAACGCAGAGCAGCAAATAAACCGGCCGGGCCTGCACCAACAATAATCACCGGTTTCTTGTGCGAAACATCGTGATACCTTTCATTAATGGATGCTGGCTTATCTATCTTGTCCGGTTCGATTATCTCGCCCACTACGCGAACGACAACATTTCGGGAGCGGGCATCGATGGATCGTTTTAAGATTTGAAAATGCCGGGAATCGTCTGATGAAATTTTCAGTCGCTCATTTACCGTTTGTCTGAACTGCTCCGGATCAAAAGCCTGAGCGGGAGTTAAATCTAATTCAATGATGCGGTTCACGGAAAGGCGGAGTAATTTTAGATTTTAGATTTTAGATTGACGATTTTCGATTTATGATTTATATCGCGAGAGTGTACATGACCGAAATAACCCCAAATCTCAAATCCGCTACCTTCTGTCAAAACTCAAACTATAGCCAAAGTTCAACCCAAACTGAAACGTGCCGGAGAATTTATTTTTCTTTAAGGCTTGAAATGTTGTTTCATATTGCGGATCGACATCAAACAACCGATAACCCACACCATAACCAACAAACGCATCGATGGTGAAACCATCGCCATCGTTTTTTTTCATCAGCCGGCTTCCCAGCAACAGCCCGTATTCAAACTTCTGTTCGGAGGCGCTGGCCGGAGACTGGTTCGCCACATTCACAAAATGACTCATGTTTGTGAACCGCACATTTTGCCCGAAATACCACATCCCGAAGTTGGCTTCATTATAAAATTTCTGGCGAACAGAAACGGCATAGCCCCGTTGAAAGCGTGTGCCATCCTGCACTTCAGAATCGGAAGTGAAAAACGGGTCGCGAATACCTTCAAAGGCAAACTCATGACCCAACCGTTCCTGGTTGTAAAACTCAAGCCCAACCGGAAATGAACCGAGAAACATAAACATGGGGTTGCCCTGAATAATCATGCTTCGGTATTCAGGAAATCGTGGTTTAAAGTAACTAAACCCCTTACGCCCTTTGCGTGGTGTTGCCGGTGGCACGGCCTTGCTCCTGGCCATAAGCACATTGATCTGGCGCTCTAATTCCTTGTCTTCATATAAGGGCTTGTAGTAACCGGATAACACACCGTCTTGCTCAAACAATTCCCACGTGCCCACCCGCCTGTCGTTTTCAATCGGGCCTTTGGTTTGCACCGTTCCGCTGGGGTAATAGCCGTAATAAATTCCTTTGCCCTGAACAAACCCGCATTCGCCTTCCTTTTTACCGTCCTCAAAATAATAAAGCCATTGGCCTTGATTTTTTCCATCGCGGATTTCTCCTTTCAATTTTAATTTGCCGCTGGGATAATATTCACGATAATCACCGGAGCCATCTGTATAATTGATCTCGCCTTTAATGGTGCCGTTCGGATTGAGTAAATTCCAGTAACCATTTCTTTTTCCTCCCAAATATTCGCCCGAAGAACTGACCTTGCCATCTTCAAAATAATAATTCCACCGGCCAGACGGCTCATCGTTGCTGAAATAACCAATGCAGGAAACTTTCCCCGATGGAAAATAATATTTCCACTCTCCCGTTTTCTTGCCGTATTCATAAAGGCCTTCATTGTCGAGTGTGCCCTCTTCAGTATAATATCGCCAATGGCCTGTATTTCTCGAGCCCGACTTCGGGCCGTCACCTAATTTTTTTCCACTGTGAAAATATTCGGTGAACCTGCCTACATCATCCACATACTCGATCTCGCCCTTGAGCACCCCATCTTCAAAATAGGTTCGCCAAAATCCGTTGCGCTTGTTGTCCATGAACCGTCCTGTTTCTTTCAGCTCGCTGCTCTCATAAAAAATTTTCCAGTCGCCCTCTTTGCTCTTTCCCTGGATAACGCCCTCCATACTTTTGTTTCCGCTTTCATAGAAATATTCCCACAACCCGTAATTGGAGTTTTGCCGCACAATGCCCCGCATTTTCAACCGCCCGGTTTCATAATAAAATTCCCAAACCCCCGCAGTCTCTCCGTTGATAAACTGGCCTTTCGATTCGATGTTGCCATTTAAGAAATAGGAGATGTATGTGCCGTTCGGTGTGTTGGAAATCGAGTCCGTAACCTGATACACTTCTTTCAGATTTTTTTTTACTGCATCATGATAGGTGTAGCGTGTTACACTCTGGGCGTCAGGCAGGCCCTGGGCAATAACTCCTGTGGTGAAGCAGATGAGAAATGTTACCCAGGCTAAACGCATAAAGGACCTATCCGTTATTGGTTATCTTGAAAAGTTAATTGCGAGGCGATGCCCATTGGATTCAAAAATACGATTAATCCAACTTTGTCATATGACGCATGGCACAACCCTAACACCTCACCCCCGACCCCTCTCCGTTTCGGAGAGGGGAGCTTTCTTAAATAACACCAGAAACGTGTTCAGTGAAAGAGATTTAATAATCTTTTCTTCTGAAACCTGCAGCAAAAAATTTTCAAAGAGTCACCCCTCTCCTCCCGAAGTATCGGGATTGGAGAGGGGCTGGGGGTGAGGTGATGACAGAGCAAAACAAACAAAACATAACAATACAAAACTATTAACAATTAATTATTCCCGAAATATCGACAATGAAGAGCCCCATCCTTCTTTCTCTTTCTCGCTCCATAATTCCGGAAAGAAAATAATCCGTTGAAACCGAGGCGGTAAATATTTCTGCCAGTTGGTTCCGCCCGTAGCTTTGATGTCTTCGGGGTCGCGTTTTAAATATTTAGCTGCCGACCGCATGTGGGCCATGGCCCAATTTATGTTTACCAGTTGGTCGTATTGTTTAAGTTTGGCGGCAACTTCAGCATCACCGGCAAAGTAACGTTGCATAATTTTCAGCAGATTGGTTTCATGATAGGCCTGCCCTGTTTCAAGGAAAAGTTTCATGTATTTATTTTCAAACTGGCGAAGCGTTAACGTTTTTTTTCCGGACGCCAGCTCCGTTGCTCCACTCCGCCAGTACAAACTTTCCAACTGTGCTTTTAAGTCTTGCGATTTCAATTTATCCCGCTCGGTTGAACTCACGAGGTTGATCATATCTGTGCTGCAAATTTCAATCAACCGGTATTGTGCCGATTGAAAGCCGCTGGCCGGCAGTAAAGCCATCCGGAATTTTAGGAACTGATCGGGCTCCAGCCCATCCACCATAATATTGAAAGACGATTCCAGGTTTTGAAAATAACGGATGATGCGATCGATCCGTGCCAGGAAAAATTCTTTGGTGAGTAATGGGTGTTCAGCAATTTGTTTGATCTCGGCAAGCACCAGGTTAAAATACAACTCAGTTATCTGGTGATAGATGATAAACACCTTTTCATCAGGCTGACTTGTTTTAGGATTTTGAAGGCTCAGCAACGTATCGAGGTGAATGTAATCCCAATAGGTAAGATAATCGGAATACAAAAGTCCATCGAGGTAAGAGGATAAGTCCTGTCCCATGGCTTCGTATTTCTGTTCGAGTTTTTTTACTATTTCA